>JBHAEC010000068.1:0-15020 GCA_041855385.1 Veillonellaceae bacterium | reverse complement strand
CTATGGAAAATAGAAGGAGTGTAGGTTGATGAATAAAAAGGTAAAACAAATTGCCTTAGGAGTAATATTAATATTATCTTTGGGTCTTTTGGCGGGCTGCGGCAACCAAGAGACAATCGGTTATGTGGATAAGGCCAAAATATTAACGGAAAGTACGAAGGCGAAGGAAGTGCGAGAAAAGATGCTTGCCAAATCTAATGAAGTAAAGGAGAGATTAGAGAAGGCTCAGGCATCGCAGACTCCGGAAGAGTTTGCTAAGACCAAACAGTCTGTTGATCAGGAAATGATGATTTACGAAGGGGCTGTATTGAGAGAATTTCAGAGCTATATTGAAAGCAACCTGGCTGCTGTAGCCAAAGAAAAAAACTTAGGGATTATTATTGACAAAGCGGCTATGACAACCGGTGGTGTGGATGTAACTGCTGATTTATTGAAGCGCCTTGAAAGTAACAAAACGGAAAGTGCAACTACAGAAAAGAAATAAGGATATGGAGGGAGGAATAAAGCGTGGCTTATTCGGTAGAGGCCCTGGCAAAAAAAGTGAATGGAACCGTTATAGGAGACGGTTCTGTGAGCATAACGGATGCGGCAAGCTTAGAGGTGGCAGAAAAGGGACAGATTTGTTTTGCTGTAAATGAATATGCGGCCTATGTGCCACAGGCAAAAGCAAGTGCAGTAATTGTAGAAAAAGAAATTCCTCAGGCGCCTATGCCTTTGATAATAGTAGATAATGCTAAAAAGGCCTTTGTTGAGGTGTTGAATTTGCTGCGTCCGCCGGTAGAATGGGAAAAGGGAATTCATGAAACGGCTCTTATAGGAAAAAATGTGACACTTGGTAAAGATGTAACAATCGGGGCTTACTGTATGGTATGCGACAATGTTACATTGGGAGACGGAGTAATACTTCATCCTTATACTTATGTGGGCCACAATACGACAGTGGGCGAGAATTCTGTTTTTTACGTAGGATCTGTGGTGCATGAGAACTGTCAGATCGGAAAACGGGTCATTCTTCGTGCACATGCAGTTATCGGAGGCGAAGGATTCGGATTTGCTACCGAAAATGGAGTGCATACACATATTCCTCAAGTAGGAAATGTTATTTTGGAAGATGATGTCGAGGTGGGGTCGTGCTCTTGTATTGATAACGGAACCATGGGATCAACAATTGTCAGAAGAGGAACTAAAATAGATAATTTAGTACACCTTGGCCACAATGTAGAGATCGGAGAAGACTGTTTCCTTATTGCACAAGTAGGTATTGCGGGAAGTACAAAGTGCGGTAATCACGTTACTTTTGCGGGTCAAACGGGATGCACCGGACATATTACCATTGGAGATAATATCGTTTTTGCCGGTAAGACGGGAATTACCGGTAATGTGCCGAACAGTGGCATGTATGCCGGATATCCGCTAAGGCCACATAAAGAATGGCTTCGTATATCTGCGCATGAGAAAAAATTGCCGGACTTGGTCAAAACAGTAAAAGAATTGCAGAAAGAAGTGGCTGAGCTGAAGGCAAAGCTGCCATAGGAGGCAATATATCGTATGTACAGATTTATGAAGGGCTTAAGTGCTTTTATCTGTCTCTTGCCCAAGAGTATTCAGTATGCTATCGGTGCTTTGATTGGGCATTTGGCCTGGTGGGGCATTCCGAGAAAAAGACGAAAATTGGCTATCGGTCAGATTCTTTTTTGTGGCATTACCAAAGATTACAAAGAGGCAGAAGTTATTGCTAAAGAAAGTGTAAAACGCTTTGGTCCGATGATTATCGATGTGTTGCGTTATCCTGAAATAAAGGATGGCCGTTACAGGGACATGGTGGAGTTTTCCGGAAGGGAAATTTTGGATGACATTCATGAAGCGGGAAAAGGTGCAATTATTTGTGCCCTTCACAGTGGAAATTGGGAACTTTTGGGAGGAGTCCTTGCGTCGGAAGGATATCCCCTCATTTCTGTTGCCATGAAACAAAGTGATGATTCCGATCGTTTTATAAACGAATATCGTGCATTAATGCGTCAGCATGTAACATATAAAACAGGAGTCAGAGAAATGATTAGTGAATTGAAGAAAGGATCTATGATTGGATTAATTATGGATCAGGATCCTGGAAAAACGGGGATATTGGCACCGTTTTTCGGGTATGAAACATTGACCGCTACCGGTCCCGCCGTATTGGCACGTATGGAAGATGTGCCAATTGTCCCCATTACAATTCATTACGATCCATATAAGGAAAAACATTGCATCGAAGTTCATACCCCTTTATGGATGGAAAAAACAGAAAATAAAAAAGCCGATATTCTTCTCATGACTATACGACTAAATGAGTTTTTGGAAGATCACATTCGTCGGTATCCGGAAGATTGGTTTTGGCTTCACAATCGATGGAAGTGGACAAGATACATATATGGGGAAACTCTTTTGGTGCCACCTGATGCGATGAATGATAGAACATAGTTTTCTTGCAAGAGAGGCAGTTTATGTTTCCAATCATAAAAGATGCGACAACATGTTAATTTGTTGCCGCATCTTTTTGTTTATGGAGTTTTTCTTGTCTAATCCTTTGGCTCTACTGTATAATGGATGAGATAGATATTCACTCTTACGGAAGGAGGATTATATGCATTTACAGCAAACAACCCTAGCTGGAGAGGTAACGTATGAAGGCAATGGATTACATAGCGGCTTGCCGGTTAAGATGACGCTAAAGCCTGCGCCGGCAGACACCGGTATTGTTTTTGTCAGGACAGATATGGAAGGAAACCCCAAAATAAAGGCTCATATTTCCAATGTGACAAACACTATGAGGGCAACTACCATAGAATGCGGTGAGGCAAAGGTTTTTACGGTAGAGCATGTTCTGTCTACACTATATAGCTTGGAAATTGATAATTGCTATATTGAGATGAACAATGTGGAACCGCCGGTAGCGGATGGTAGCGGTTTCGTGTTTATGAATATGGTAGCGGAGGCCGGAGTTGTCAGTTTAGGAAAGGAAAGAAAGGTTCATGTGGTAAAAAATGCCCATTCCGTTTACGATGGCGATAAATTTATTGCCATCCTTCCTTATGATGGTTTACGCATAACCTTTACCTCCATTAATTCACATCCTTTGCTGGGAACGCAATATGCAGATTATGAAATCACCCCTCAGGTATTTCGCGATGAAATAAGTAGAGCCAGAACAATTGGCTTTATGCACGAAATTGAAGAGCTTAAAAAGATGGGACTGGCGAAGGGCGGAAATTTGGAAAACGCCATTGTTTATGACGAAGATAAATGTTTATCCGTACCGCGTTTTGACGATGAGTTGGTACGTCACAAAATTTTAGATTTATTGGGGGATATTTCCCTTATTGGCCCTATTAGGGGGCATATAATAGCAGTGAAATCCAGTCATGAACTAAATGCACGATTATCAAGAGAGATTTTAAAGGAAATGTAGAGGAGGAGTAAGAGTATGATATTAACAGTTGAAGAAATTATGGAAATATTGCCACATCGATATCCAATGCTATTAGTAGACCGTATTATTGAAATTGAACCGATGAAACGTGCTGTAGGTATTAAAAATGCTACCTTTAATGAAGCTTTCTTTCAGGGCCATTTCCCGGGGCAACCGGTTATGCCCGGTGTTTTGCTTACTGAGGCTATGGCGCAGGTAGGGGGGATTGCACTTTTATACCCACCGGAAAATCGCGGTCTCATTCCTATGTTCACAGGGATAGATAAAGTTCGCTTCCGTCGTCCTGTTCGCCCCGGAGATACGGTGCGAATGGAAGCAACCATTGTAAAAATAAAGGGACGCATGGGTAAAGTTGTGGCAGAAAGTTATATTGATGATAAATTAGTCGCTTCCGGTGAATATATGTTTGCCCTTCAAAAGACTGAAGAGTAAGCAGACGTATACTATGCTCTTTTAGGGGGGATAAAGCAGAAATAGCTAGTCTTTTGGTTAAAAGATTGCGTTTTTAGCAGTATTTATGCAATATATACTATAAAATAGACAAAAAGCCCAAAAATCAAAGTTCTCTTTTGGCGATAAAAGCTAGAGTATGTTGGTATTAGTGAATATAAAGAGCCACTGCCTTGGGCAGAGAAGGAGTGACATACATGATAGTTGTTGGTATGGAAAATGTTGAAGCGAATATCCATAGCACAGCGGTAGTGCACCCGAAAGCGGAACTGGGAAAAAATGTTATTGTTGGCCCCGGGGCCGTTATCGGTGAGCATTGTGTAATTGGAGACGGCACTAAGATTGGAGCAAACGCCGTAATTGGTGGATGGACCACCATCGGTTCAAACTGTGAGATCTTTCCGAGTGCGGCAATTGGCTTGGAGCCGCAAGATTTAAAATTTAAGGGAGAGCAGAGCTTCTGTTCGATTGGAGATAATACGGTAATTCGTGAATTCGTAACCATTAGCCGTGCTACCGGTGAAGGAGAAGAGACGAGAGTAGGAAGTAACTGCCTCTTTCAGGCCTGTACACATATAGCACATAATTGCATTGTCGGAAACCATGTGATTATGAGTAATTGTGCAGGTTTGGCCGGTCATGTTATCGTGGAAGATCGCGTTGTTATAGGCGGTATTGCAGGGGTACATCAATTTGTTAAAATTGGACGTAATGCCATGGTTGGCGGTATGGCCAAAGTAACGCAGGATGTTCCTCCCTTTGTAATTGCCGATGGACAACCGGCTCGTGTAATAGGGTTAAATTCCGTAGGCTTGTCCCGTGCCGGCATGTCGGAAGAAGTGCGACGCAATTTAAAAAATGCGTTCCGTATTTTATATCGTTCCGGATTTAGTTTATCCAAAGCCATTGAAGAGATGGAGCTACAAATCGATTCCTCGGAAGAACTGGATCATTTTATGAGATTTTTGCGCAATGCAGACCGAGGTATTACTCGTATTAGAAAAGATTAATAATAAATAAAGAGGTACATCAAAAGGTCGTCTTTTCTAAAAATGGTGAAAAATTTTTGGAAAAAAACGGGAAAAATGGCGTTTTGATGGCCTCTTTTTTGTTATTTATGCGGTTTTTTGGTATAATACAAGGTGCGATATGATGCCTTTTTAGGGGATTCGCATGAAATTTGTCAGAGGAGTGACATGTATGGGGCGAGTAGGATTGTTGGCCGGCATCGGACAATTGCCGGTGGAGTTTATGCGAGCGGCACAGTCACAAGGATATGAGGTAGTTGTTATTGCCTTGGTGCCACAAGTGTCTCCGGCCTTACGTGAAGAAGCAAATCGATACTATGATATCAGTATTGCTAAGTCCGACACTATAGTCAAAACTTTACATAAAGAGTGTGTAAAAGAAGTAACCATGTTGGGGAAAGTTACAAAAGAACTTTTGTTTAAAGGGCTTTCTTTTCCGGATATGAGGACACTTAAGCTGCTAAATCGTTTACGAAACCGCAAAGATGATACTATTATGCTTGCCATTGTAGAGGAACTTGAAAACGAGGGAATTTCCGTGGCGGATCAGACATATTATTTGAGTCCGTTGATGCCTAAGGAAGGTGTTTTGTCAAAGCGAAAGCCGACAAAGGAAGAATGGGAGGACATCAAGTTCGGGTTCCAGGTTGCCAAGGCTATGGGAGCACTTGACATAGGGCAAACGGTAGTTGTTTGCAAAAAGGCGGTAATGGCGATAGAAGCCATTGAGGGAACAGATGCGTGTATACGTCGTGGCGGAGAGCTGGGGCGAGGAGAGGCGGTAGTTGTTAAAACGGCGAAACCTAATCAGGATCCTCGCTTTGATGTACCCGCAGTGGGACTTAAGACATTGGAATCCATGCTGGAGTCCGAGTGTAAAGTGATTGCGATGGAAGCGGAACGCACATTATTCGTGGAACAAGAAAAGGTTCTTGCTTTTGCTAATAAGCATGGCATTGCCGTTTGTTCCGTTTCTTATGACGAGGAAGGATTTTTTTGATAGATTATGTTAAGGAGGATCCATGAAGGTAATGTTTTCAGCCGGAGAAGCTTCCGGAGATGCACATGCTGCAGGCGTGGCACGTGCGCTAAGAGAAATGTATCCCCACATCGAAATGATTGGCATGGGTGGCTCCTTGATGAAGCAAGCGGGAGTTCGTATTGTTTATGATATAAAAAATCTGGGATTTATCGGTTTGATTGAAATTATTAAGGCCATTCCTTTTTTCTTTTCATTGCGCCGAAAGTTGACAGAGATTATAAAAGAAGAAAAGCCGGATCTTTTTGTTTGCGTGGATTATCCGGGTTTTAACATGAAAATGGCAAAAGTGGCTCACGATTTGGGTATCCCCGTTTTATACTACATCTGTCCTACCATATGGGCATGGCACAAAAGCAGAGGAAAAGATATTGCCAGATATACCGATCGTGTAGCCTGTATATTTCCTTTTGAGGCAAAAGCATATGAAGAGTTTACGCCCTATGTAAGCTTTGTGGGGCATCCTTTATTGGACTTGGTGAAACCGAGCCGTTCCGAAGAAGAGGCTATGGATTATTTTAAGGCTGATCCGGAGGCTCTTCGCATTCTTCTTATGCCGGGGAGTCGTAAGCAGGAAATAGAAACCCTGCTGGAGCTCATGTTGCAGGGAATAGAAAAAGTGAGGACAGAAAAGAAGATACAGCTTTTCTTACCTAGAGCACATACTATTGATAGGACTTTGCTGGAAGAAAAGATAGATAAATATTCGTCTTCGGTAATCATAACCGAAGGAGATAATTATGATATTATGCAGATTTGCCATCTGTGCTTGGCTGCATCAGGAACGGCAACTTTGGAAACGGCGCTCATGGGACTTCCTACCATATTGTTATACCGAGTTGCACCGTTAACATACATAATCGGTAAACGTTTGGTAAACTTATCTCATGTGGGGCTGCCGAATATAATAGCGGGAAAAGAAGTGATTCCCGAACTCTTACAGGATCAAGTTACACCGGATAGGATAGCAGAATTGGTACAACATTTCATAGAAGATGGAGACTATATAAAACGCATGAAGAAGGACTTGGCGGAAGTGAAAGAACAGCTGGGGGAGCCGGGTGCCGTAAAACGCGTAGCCACACTTATCGGTAAGATGGCTATGCGGGAGGATATAAATGAATAGTTATAAACGTCTATTGTTTTTTGTAAAACCATATATTTCGAGATTGATTATAGCCATGCTGTGTATGATAATAGCGGCACTGGCTTACTTAGTGGTACCATGGCTTATAAAAGATGTGGTGGACAAAGTGTTGGCATCGAAAGATATTATGATGCTCAATATTATTGTAGTGGGGATTGTAGTTCTTTTTTTCATACGCGGCATATGCGTGTATTGGCAGACCTATTTGATGAGCTACATAGGACAACGCGTCATCATTGACATACGGGAAGCAATATATGTACATTTGCAAAAACTGTCTTTGCGCTATTTCGATAAACGTAAGACCGGCGTTGTGATGAGTAATTTGACGAATGATGTGGGGGCTCTTCAGGCAGCCTTGGTTGATAATTTGGTGGCTTTTATCACTGAAGCAGTCACACTGATAGGTTCTTTGGGATCCATGCTTTATTTGGATTGGAAGCTCACTTTGCTTACCTTAGTTATAGTGCCTTTGGTACTGGGCATAACGAATATATTCGGGAAAAAGCTGCGCATAGCCGGACATGATGTGCAAGGTCGCGTAGCTGATATTACGTCTCTTCTTCAGGAAACCATATCAGGCGTTCGGGTGGTTCGATCCTTTGCGAGGGAAGATTATGAAGTGGATCGATTTAGAGAGGTAAATCATCATAACTTTTTGGCTGTTATTCGAGCTACCAAGCTGACCAGTCTTTTAACGCCTATGGTAGAGGTGGCGGCTTGTTTGGCCATAGCGGTTATTCTTTGGTATGGCGGCTATTCCGTAGTAAAGGGAGAAACTACGGCAGGGGCATTGATTGCCTTCCTGATTTACGCCATAAATTTATCCAATCCGGTAAAGCGATTAAGTCAGGTATACGGGAATATTCAAAAGTCTATGGCTGCGGGAGAGCGGGTGTTTGAAGTTCTTGACACAGAACCTCTAATTGCGGAGAAAAAGGATGCACATACATTACCTGCCATCAAAGGAGATGTGAATTTCGAGAAGGTCTCTTTTTCCTATGGCAACAATGAAAAGCCGGCACTTAAAAACTTTTCCGTACATATTCCGGAAGGAAAAACAGTGGCCATTGTGGGACCGTCCGGAGCCGGAAAAACAACGATTGCAAACTTATTGCCTCGGTTTTACGATGTGACGGAGGGAGCTGTTAAAATTGACGGTATTGATGTGCGGGATGTAACCTTTGTTTCCTTGCGTGAGCAAATAGGATTAGTTCCGCAGGATACAATGCTTTTCAATACAAGTATCAAGCAAAATGTTTTATATGGAAGGCTTGATGCTTCCGATGATGATGTTGTCGCTGCCCTAAAGGCGGCCAATGCATGGGAATTTGTGCAGAAACTTCCACAAGGAATGGATACGGTTGTGGGGGAACGCGGAACATCTCTTTCCGGTGGACAAAGACAACGCATTGCCATTGCACGAGCTATATTAAAGAATCCTCGAATCTTAATTTTGGATGAAGCTACTTCTGCTTTGGATACGGAAAGTGAAATGTTGGTGCAGGAAGCATTGGATCGATCTATGGAGGGACGAACGGCTTTTGTAATAGCTCATCGTTTGAGTACTATAAAAAATGCAGATATTATTTTAGTTTTGCAAGAAGGTACATTGGTGGAACAGGGGACGCATGAAGAGTTGCTCAAGCAAAATGGATTATATGCGTACTTATATTCCGTGCAGTTTGAAAATAACAAAGGATAAGGTGACATATGTATTTCTTTTATAACATTATGCTTATCATTTACTGGATAGGTCTTATACCGGTCATACTGTATCGCCTAATCTTTGAAGAAGGATTTTATCAGCGTATTAAGCAAAGTGCGGGGTTTATGCCGGCAGACTTAATGAAAAAAGTCGAAGGGCGACGTGCCATTTGGCTTCACGCGGCGTCGGTGGGAGAAATTGTGGCAACAAGTCCTATCGTAAGAGAGATAAAAAAGGAATTTCCCGATGCGGTAGTGGTGGTGTCCGTTGTTACGGCGACGGGACATGCTATGGCTCACCGCATTATTCCGGAAGCAGACGGCATTATCTTCTTTCCCCTAGATTTGCCGTTCTTAACGAGGCGAATCTTGGATTTAATTAATCCAACGGTTATCTTGTTAGTGGAAACGGAAATTTGGCCTAACTTTCTTCGTATTGCAGAGAGAAAAAATATCCCTGTTATGATGGTGAACGGACGCATCAGTGACCGTAGCATGAAGCGATACAAGTTTATTCAAAGTTTTACAAAGGAAATGTTAGGATCCATATTGAAGTTCTGTATGCAGTCCCACCTTGATGGACAGTATATTGAAGAACTCGGCGCACCTAAGGAGCGTGTGATTGTAACAGGGAATACGAAGTATGATCAAACTTACGCCATAGTGACGGAAGAAGAAAAAGAAGAACTCCGCAAAGAGTTTGGCTTTGGCATAAACCATCCCGTTATCGTGGCGGGAAGCACACATAAAGGGGAGGAAGAACAGTTATTTAAGTCTTTCAGGCAGATTATTTCCCTTTATCCCAATGCAAGAATGCTCATTGCGCCTCGTGAGATATATAGGGGCAAGGATGTCCAGTCATTGGCGGAAGAGTGTGGATTTCCTGCTATTTGTCGCAGCTCCATGAAAGGGCCCGTATCGGAGGAAGTTCCGGTGGTTGTACTTGATACAATCGGTGAACTGGGGCGCCTATACAGCTTGGGAGATATGATTTTTGTAGGAGGATCTCTGGCAAAAATCGGAGGGCATAACATTTTAGAACCTGCGGCACACGGAAAGCCGATAATTGTAGGCCCGAATATGTTTAACTTTAAAGAAATTTATTCCCTCTTGAGTAGTCGAAATGCCTGTCTAATGGTGAAAAATAACGAAGAGTTGACAAAATGCTTAGTTCATCTATCTGCCAATAGTGACGTACGAGAAGAGATGGGAGAAAATTGCTTATCATTGGTTCGAGAGAATCAGGGAGCGGCAAGACGAAATACATTGGAGCTTAAAAAACTGTTAGAAGATCTGGATATTCTAGAGAAGGTAGGATAGAAAATCAAGATGGAAAGGAGGTGTCATCATGGGGATAGAAAAAAAGTATGTAACTCTTATTAGTGGAGAGTCGAAAGGAATTCTGCCCCGGATGGCACGGAGTGCTTTATACCAGCTGAGCCGGTTATATCAGCAAGGGGTAAAGGCGAGGAATGACAAGTTTGATAGAGGCGTTCGTCAAAGTATGAATGTGGAAGTTCCCGTGATCAGTGTTGGAAATATTACCGCCGGTGGCACGGGTAAAACGCCCATGGTCAGATACATATGTGAATATTTGGAGGCGATGAATTTGTTTCCCGTCATTTTGAGCCGAGGATATAAAGCTAGAGATAACAGTGTACCTTTGATTATCTCTGATGGAAAAACACTTTTTGCCAATGAAATTGAGGCGGGAGACGAAGCTTATCTACTGGCGACTATGGTGCCGAGAGCAGGTGTTGTCATAGGCAGGAGAAAGACGGATACCGCCAAGGTCGGCATAGAAAAACTACAGGCAGATATATTGGTGGTAGATGATGGATTTCAACATCGTCAATTGGCAAGAGATGTAGATCTTCTTCTCGTTGATGCGACAAATCCCTTCGGCTATGGATATGTTCTCCCTCGTGGTTTGTTGCGCGAGCCGCGAGAAAACTGCAGTCGAGCAGACCACATTGTGCTTACAAAAGCCAATCAAGTAGGAGCGGACAGCATTAAAGAGCTTAAATCGATTCTTCAAACTATAGCACCCGGTTGTCCCATAAGTGTATGTCGGCACAAGCCCATGTGGATTCAAAGGCTTGCTGATTGGAGATATAATCAGGGGCAAAAAGAAGAGGTGCCTCTAGAAAAGGCCGTGGTAGCGATGAGTGCTATCGGAAATCCAAAATCCTTTGTAAAGACTTTGGAAGAAGCAGGGATGAATGTTTTGGCCGAACAAGTGTATGGGGATCATTACTCCTTTATAAAGAGCGATATCGTTCAGTGCTTAAAGATGGCCAAAGAAGTAAAGGCGGAGGCTATTGTAGTGACGGAGAAGGATGCAGTAAAACTTTCATCCTTCAGTGAAGATGGAGATGTTATTTCGTACAATCTTCCCATTTATGTTTTGGGAATTGAAATAGAGTTTTTAGAGGGCGAAGAGGCCTTTTGTCAAAGCCTTTTATCTTGGAGAGGGGATAAGGCGTCATGAAAATAGCTTGTGTTATTCCTTCTCGTTATGCATCCACCAGATTACCGGGTAAACCACTGGCGGATATAGCGGGGAAGACAATGATTCAGCGCGTGTATGAGCAGGCAAAAAAAGCAAAGGAAGTGGGAGCCGTTATTGTTGCCACTGACGATAAACGAATTGCAGAAGAAGTTCGGCGATTCGGTGGAGAAGCCATACTTACAGATCCTCACCATCCTACGGGGACGGATCGATTAGCGGAGGTTGCAAGAGAGTATCCCGAGTTTGATATCATCATCAATGTGCAGGGAGATGAACCTCTCATAGATCCGCAAGTGATAGACGATTTGGCTCAAGTTATGCTATGCGATGAATTTTTGCCTATGGCTACGGTAGCCTCTCCTTTGACGGAAGATGAATATGATGAACCGTCGGTTGTAAAAGTAGTGTGTAGCAGAAGCGATCATGCTTTGTATTTCTCGCGCTCGCTTTTGCCTTACCCCAGAAATGGATTTTCCGTGACGCCCCTTAAACATGTAGGCATCTATGCATACAGAAGATCGTTTTTGCTGGAGTATGCAGAAATGGATCCTACGCCTCTTGAGAAGACAGAGTCTCTCGAGCAATTGCGCGTATTAGAAAACGGATATACCCTACGGGTGGTAAAAACAGATAAACGATTTATGGGAGTAGACACTCCCGAAGACTTGTTAAAAGTGAACAAAATTTTTCGGGAAAAGGAGTGTAGTCAATGAAAGAAGTGAAAATAGGAAATCTAACGGTAGGTGGAGGCAAAGGTTTGTTTCTTTTGGCCGGTCCCTGTGTTATTGAAGATCCGGACAGAACGCTGATGATTGGAAAACGGGTAAAAGAGATTTGCCAACGTGTAGGTGTTCCTTATGTATTTAAGGCTTCTTTTGATAAAGCCAATCGCTCCAGTTTTAATTCCTTTAGAGGGCCCGGCTTGGAAGAGGGGCTGAAAATTTTGAGTCATATTAAGAAGGAACTTGATGTGCCGGTAGTTAGCGATATTCACTCCATTGAACAGATTGAACCGGCTGCTGAAGTACTGGATATTCTTCAAATTCCCGCTTTTTTGTGCCGTCAAACGGACTTAGTGTACGGAGCGGCCAAAACAGGAAAATGTGTCAGTGTAAAAAAAGGGCAGTTTATGGCTCCTCTTGATATGAAAAATGTGTTAAATAAAATGTTGGAAACGGGAAATGAAAACCTTATGCTTACAGAGAGAGGATTCAGTTTCGGCTATAACAATTTAGTTGTAGATATGAGGACATTCCCTATTATGAGAAGTTTTGGCTATCCGGTAGTCTTTGATGCGACTCATAGCGTGCAGCTTCCGGGAGGAGCGGGAACCGCTTCATCGGGACAACGCGAATTTGTTGCCAATTTGGCAAGAGCTGCCGTGGCCAGCGGTGTTGACGGCTTATTTATGGAAGTTCATGATAATCCCGAAGAAGCACTTTCCGATGGACCGAATATGCTTTATATTGAACAACTTGAAGCATTGTTGACCGATCTTGTTGCAATAGATAAAATAGTGAAGAAATAGAGGAAAAATATGGATATTTTGAAACATGCCGCTCAAGTGCTGAAAGAAGAGGCACAGGGCATAGAAAATCTTATCAACACATTAGATCAGCGATTTATTGATGCAGTAAATATGATTTTGAATTCTCACGGTCGCGTTATTTGTACCGGCATGGGAAAATCAGGGCATGTGGCTAAAAAGGTGGCAGCTACGCTGGCAAGCACAGGGACGCCTGCGTTTTTTCTGCATCCTGCAGAAGGGGTTCACGGCGATCTCGGTATGGTTACTTCGGAAGATATCGTTCTTGCTTTTTCAAATAGTGGAGAAACAGGAGAGATTATCAATCTTCTTCCTTCTTTGCGCCGCATAGGTGCAAAGTTGATTGCCGTTGTAGGCAAACCCACGTCGACACTGGCTAAAAATGCGGACATTTTACTGTTGGTAGAAGTTGAAAAAGAGGCTTGTCCTCTGGGGCTAGCACCTACGACAAGCACGACGGTTACCTTGGCATTAGGTGATGCATTAGCAGTGGTACTACTGGAAAGTCGTGATTTTACACCGGAAAATTTTGCCGTATTTCATCCCGGAGGATCCTTGGGGCGCAAACTTTTGCTTACGGTAGAGAATATTATGCATGCAGGCAATAATAATCCGGTAGTGAATAGGGAAGCAAGTGTGCAGGATGCCTTATTTGTTATGACGGATAAGGGGCTCGGCGCTACAAATGTAGTAGATCAAGAGGGCAAATTGGTAGGGCTTGTAACTGACGGTGATATCAGAAGGGGGCTTGATTCGGGAAGTAATTTTTTGAATTGGCCTGTTGAGGATATGATGACAAAGATGCCAAGAACTATTACAAAAGATAAGCTGGCGGCAGAAGCTTTACACATGATGGAAAAAAATCAGCCCCGTCCCATTACGGTACTGCCGGTAGTGGATAAAACGGGCAAAAGTATCGGAATGGTTCACATTACCGATTTACTTCGACGAGGAATCGTATAATGGATAAAAAGAAACAACTGGAAATCTTAGCTTCCAATGTGAAGCTTTTAGCATTAGATGTAGACGGCGTGCTGACGGATGGAAGAATTATCTATACATCCGAGGGATGGGAAGTAAAAAACTTTAACGCAAAGGACGGATTGGGATTGGCGGCGGCCCGATTGCTGGGATTAAAGCTTGCAGTCATTACCGGACGAACTTCCGAAATGGTGCGCCAACGGATTAAGGAATTGGGCATTCATCATTTATATGAGGGATGTAAAAACAAGAGTCTCGCATTAGAAGCTATCTGTAAAGAAGAAAATATCGAACCCTCCGAGGTGGCCTATATCGGAGATGATTTAAACGACTTGGGAATATTACAGGCCGTAGGACTTCCTATGGCACCTCAAGACGCTTGCCGAGAGGTTTTGGAAACAGCGTTGTTCGTTTCCTCTAGGCCCGGAGGAAGAGGGGCTGTCAGAGAATGTGTAGAACTCATTTTAAAAGAGCAACATCGTTGGGAAAAGCTTATTTCTTTTTATGAGAATGAGCGGTATGAAAACAAGCAATGAAAGGTGTACAGTATGTCTAACGAGTGGCAATATCATGTGCTGAAGGGAATTAGCAGGCTTGTGTGTTTGCTATCTTACAGCACGGTGCTAAAAATAGGAAAGCACTTGGGGCCCGTTTACTCTCTTGTGGCAAAAAAACAGAAAAAACGCGGAATGAACAATGCCATGATCGGCTTGAAAATTACCGAGCAAGAGGCAGATGCGCTGATGGAAGCACTCTTTTGTAATTTAGGACGATCGGCAATGGAAATTTTCTATATGCCAAAGCTGACAAAAGATTTTATAATGAAGCATATAGAGCTGAAAAATCAGCACTATTTAATAAATGCTTTGGCAGAACAGAAAGGTGTAGTGGTTCTTACCGGACATATAGGGAATTGGGAATGGATGGGAGCGTCTCTTGCGGCCTACGGATTTCCCGTAACGACCATTGTAAAGAAACAACCTAACGCGCAATTTACAAGATTATTAAATGAATATAGAGAGCGCGCGGGAATGGAGGTCTTTGCTCGGGGAGGATCAGAGATGATTAAGGCGGCAAAGGCGATGAAGCAGAAGAAGCTTTTGGGATTTCTTGCAGATCAAGATGGTGGTTTTCAGGGGTT
>JBHAEC010000067.1:0-26070 GCA_041855385.1 Veillonellaceae bacterium | reverse complement strand
TGACTCCAAAATAATATCGTCTTCTACGATAATACAATTACTGTGTTTTCCCATAAGCTCTATGTACATTTCTTTACTTTCGAGCTCTCCTTTAAGATTTTGTTTGGCAAAAGAAATCTTAATAATTCTGTCAAAATTTATTTGTTTAACATCAACAATGCGAGCCCCTTCAAGATGCTTCCTAAGAAACATGCACAGTGACGAGGGTTCTTTAGGCAGATCCTCTAACTGGGATGTAACATAGCAAGCGGGAACCTGACCTACCGTTATAACCAATAAAGAATTTTTTCCTTCTAAACTGAATTTTAAAACAAGGCTTGTCGAGTCGGGCTGTAGAACTTTTTGAACAAGGCCGTTTAAACAAGCATTTTTTAATGCCTTTGTATAGGTATAAAGAGCTAGACCATCTAAATTCATAGTATCTCCTATATATGGAAAATGTCTTTAGTATAAATCATAATTATAAGTTAAGTATACTTTTATTTATTATTTCGGTCAAAGAGATGTAAAGGTATCATAGCGAAATATGGGCCTCTAAATTGATTTACTTTATAGAAATGAAATGTTAAAATAAGTCAAATAGTTATAGTAAAGATAAGGGGAAATCACATGAAAAGTATGACCGGTTTTGGTCGCGGGCATGTGGAAACACAGGATTTTTTATGCCACGTAGAAATTAAATCCGTTAACTCCAGATATTTTGATTTATCCATAAAGGCTCCTAGGCAATGTAATGTTTTTGAAGAACGCATTCGTGCTATTGTTGGTAATATAATCAAAAGGGGAAAAGCAGAACTCTTTATTCGTATTACTGAAAAAGAAAGTTCTAAGACAACTCCCAAGATTAATGAATCTTTAGTTAACGTTGTTCGTAATTTTCTTGTTGAAAAAGGATTTTACAAAAAGAAGAAAGATATTCCCGTGGAATTGATTGCGTCCATTGCCCCAAATTGGATAACTCTCGAAGAAAAAGAAATTGATGGAGAGTTATTAAAGGAAAGTATAGAAATAGCGTTGCAGGACGCCCTGAATCAACTTAATTCAATGAGGCTCGTAGAAGGATCGTATCTTATCAAGGATATTGAAAAGAGGTTAGAAACATTAATTTTCTTTCTTAAGGGGATTGAAGAGAAAAAAGAATCAGCTGTAAAGCATCATGAAAACCGTTTGAGAGAAAAAATGCTTTCTATCCTGGAAAATGAGGCTATACGCGTAAACGAGGATAGGCTTGTTCAGGAAATTGCTATTTTAGCCGATAAAACAGATATTACCGAGGAGATTGTACGTTTCAAGTCTCATATGGTACAATTACAAAATACATTGCAAGAAAACGAAGTAAAAGGTCGAAAATTGGATTTTCTCATACAGGAGCTAAATCGTGAAGTAAATACTATGGGCTCTAAAACATCTGATGCTGAAATAACCGGCCTCGTGGTTAATCTGAAATGCGAGCTTGAAAAAATACGAGAACAAGTACAAAATATGGAATAGGAGATAATAGTATGAAACTTTTAAACATCGGATTTGGTAATATGGTATCTGCCAGTAGAGTTATCGCAATTATCAGCCCTGAGTCTGCACCAATAAAACGAATGATTCAAGATGCACGAGATAAAAGCATACTGGTTGATGCAACTTACGGTCGTCGCACTCGTTCGGTTATTGTCATGGATAGTGGACAGGTTGTTTTATCTGCCATGCAGCCCGAGACGGTATCACATCGCTTAGTTCAACAAGAACCGCCTATGGAGCCTTCAAAGGAACTAGATGAAGAGTAGGAGGATTTCATGAGTGACAAGGGTCTTTTAATCGTTGTTTCCGGACCTTCAGGAGCCGGTAAGGGAACTATTTGCGAAGCTCTTAGAAAAAAAATGCCGGATCTTATCTATTCCATTTCCATGACGACAAGGGAACCCCGTCCGGGAGAAGTCGAGGGGGAAAATTATTTCTTTTGTACAAAGGCACGCTTTGAAGAATTAATGGAGCAATCGGCCTTTTTAGAGTACGCCTGCGTATATGACAATTATTACGGAACACTAAAAAAACATGTAATGGACTTATTAGATAAGGGCAAAAGTGTTCTCTTGGAGATTGATATACAAGGGGCTATGCAAGTTAAAGAGCGATATAGCGAAGGAATTTTTATATACATTATTCCTCCTTCTTTAGAAATATTATCAAACCGTTTAAGAGGACGAGGGTCTGACAGTACGGAAGTCATAGATAAAAGACTTTCATTGGCCAGCTCCGAACTCGCTTTGGCACATCGATACGATTATATTGTTGTAAATGATGTATTGGACGAAGCCGTTTCAAAGGTAGAGGGAATACTAAAAGCAGAAGAATGCAAAATCAGTCGCAACAAAGAAATGATTGAATATATTTATAAAAGATATACAGGTCAGGAGAGTGAAAGTTAATGATGATTAATCCTCCATTATTGGATTTAGAAAAGCAAGTAGATAGTAAATATACTTTGGTTACATTGGCTGCTAAGAGAGCGAGAGAGATTACCGACGGAGATTCTCCTTTAGTAAGTGCAGACTCAAATAAAGCTGTTTCTATCGCGATGGCAGAAATTGCAGCCGAAAAAGTCAGCTTTGTGCGAACAAAAGAAGGAATAAAATAAGCCATGAAAAATAAACGTATACTCGTAGCTGTGTCAGGCGGTATTGCAGCCTATAAAGCTGTTGAGTTGGTTAGCCGTTTAAGAAAAGCCGGCGCAGAAGTTAAAGTTGTCATGACAGAGAATGCTACCAAGTTTATTACGCCCTTAACGTTTGGCGAATTAAGCAATCACCCGGTGGCCGTCAATATGTGGGATGAAGTTCATGATTGGAATGTTGAGCATATTGCTCTAGCTTCCTGGGCCGATGCTTATGTCATTGCACCTGCCACAGCAAATGTAATCGGAAAAATAGCACATGGTATTGCCGATGATATGCTTACAACTACGGTAATGGCTACAAAAGCACCTGTTTATATTTGCCCTGCCATGAATACAAATATGTATACGAATCCGATTGTGCGTGAGAATATAAATTATCTTCGTCAACAAGGATATCATATTTTGGAACCCAACTGCGGATTGATGGCTTGTGGCACGAGCGGTGTCGGTCGTCTGCCTGAACCGGAAGAAATAGTGGAGTGGCTTGATTTTGAACTACATAAAACGGAATTATTAAAAGGAAAAACCCTTCTTATCACTGCCGGAGGAACAAAAGAAGCAATTGACCCCGTGCGCTACATAACCAATCGCTCCAGCGGCAAAATGGGCTATGCTCTTGCGCAAGAAGCGGCCAGGCAGGGAGCGAAAACGATTCTTATAACAACCACCGATGCTCTTCCTGTTCCGTATGGCGTTGAGTGTATCACCGTGGATTCTGCCAGATCCATGAAACATGCGGTGGACGCAGAATTCGAAAAATGTGATTGTGTAATTATGGCTGCAGCTGTGTCCGACTTTAGAGCAGAACACGAATCGGAACAAAAAATAAAAAAAATGGAAACCATGTCTCTGCCTTTAATAAAAAATCCGGATATTCTTTTTCAGTTAGGTGAAAGAAAAACACATCAAAAATTAGTTGGCTTTGCAGCGGAAACAAATGATTTATTATCTTATGGCAGAGATAAACTTATAAAAAAGAACTTGGATATGCTTGTAGCTAATGATGTAGGAAACAGGGAGATAGGTTTTAATGTAGATGTGAACGAAGTTACCGTAATGTACAAAAATGGGACTTCTGAACCTTTACCACGTTTATCTAAACAGGAAACAGCAAAGGAAATTATCCTTCGCGTGGCAAAACTATTATTGTAAATGCTTGATATTTCTCTGAATTTACATTAGAATATATGTGTTAAGTTAACTCATCAAGAGTAGTGGAGGGAGAGGCCCTATGAAGCTACAGCAACCATTCTTAGGAAAAGGTGCTAATTCCAGCGACGGTAGTCGACAGATGGGGAATAATCCTTCATCTGTAATGATGAGGGATTTTTATTTAGGAGGTAAATGATTATAATGGCGGAAAAACGTGTTTTTTTTACATCTGAATCTGTAACAGAGGGTCACCCGGATAAAATTGCGGATCAGATTTCAGATAGTGTACTTGATGCAATTATTTCACAAGATCCGACTGCCCATGTAGCTTGCGAAACATTGGTAACTACCGGACTTGTTCATGTAGTGGGGGAGATCTCTACCACTTGTTATGTAGATATCCCAAAATTGGTAAGAGATACGATTCGCGACATAGGATATACTCGTGCAAAATACGGATTTGACTGCGATACTTGCGGCGTATTGGTATCCATAGACGAACAATCTCCTGACATTGCAATGGGCGTTGACGCTGCGCTGGAAAGCAGAAGCGGTGGTACTGATAGCTTCGACAAAATTGGAGCTGGTGATCAAGGCATGATGTTTGGCTATGCTACAAATGAAACCTCTGAATTAATGCCTATGCCTATTTCATTGGCACACCGTCTATCTCGCCAGTTGGCACAGGTTCGTAAAAACGGAACCTTAAACTACCTAAGGCCGGATGGTAAAACACAAGTTACCGTTGAATATGTCAACAATAAACCGAAACGAATAGATACAATCGTTATTTCTACACAACATGGCCCTGAAGTAACGAGAGAAGAAATTGAAGCGGATTTAAAAAAATATGTTATTGAGCCTATTGTTCCTTCTGATTTTATTGATGAAGAAACAAAGTATTTTATTAATCCTACGGGACGTTTCGTAATCGGGGGTCCACAGGGAGATGCGGGACTAACAGGTCGTAAAATTATTGTAGATACATACGGAGGGATGGCACGACATGGTGGTGGCGCTTTCTCTGGAAAGGATCCTACAAAGGTTGACAGGTCAGCTGCATACGCTGCTCGTTATGTGGCTAAAAATGTTGTGGCAGCCGGGCTTGCAGATAAGTGCGAGATTCAGATTGCCTACGCTATCGGTGTCGCACAACCTGTTTCTATTTTGGTGGAAACTTTTGGTACCTATAAAGTAGATGAAGATGTTATTTTACAATTGGTAAAGAAGCATTTTGATTTAAGGCCTGCCGGCATAATTGATATGCTCGATCTTTTAAAGCCTCATTATCGTAAAACAGCTGCCTATGGTCATTTTGGACGTACTGATGTGGATTTACCATGGGAACGAACAGATAAAGCTGCCATTCTTCGTGAAGAGGCCGGATTATAAGAAATATGATAAGGAGGGACACTGGTCTCTCCTTTTCTGTCTGCATAGGAAATCTATTTTTACACTGTACCCGATTTTCGACTTTGTCAGATTTATTTTATCCACCTGTTAGAGGAAACTTATGATTGCTGAAATAATTATTAACAGAGCTACCAGACAATTAAATAAGATTCTTCATTATAAGATCCCCACGGAATTTGGAAAAATACCGGTAGGAACACGTGTCATTGTCCCTCTGGGAAAGTCAAAAGAAGAGGGAATAGTAATCGGTTATGCAACATCATCCTCCTTTACACTAAAGCCTATTTTAGGGGTATTGGATAAAGAGCCTTGGTTTACCGAAGAAATGCTTAATACGGCCAAGAAAATTAGTCATCATTATCTTTGTAGTTATGCGCAAAGTTTAGAACTTTTTACAATCGACAAAAAAGGGTTAAAAGAATATAGTCTTCCAAAAGAGCGATGGATTCGGATCGGAAAAGAAATAGCAGATGAGTCTCTTCTTAAGCGCAAACCAAAGCAATTTGCACTATGGACTTTTCTTAAATCCGCTCAAAATATATCTGTCAGAACACTTAAAGAAAAGGGGTTTTCCTTGCCCGTTATTAAGGCTCTAATAGATACCGGATATGTTGTTGAAGAGTGGCGTGAAAAAGAGACCAAAAGTCAATTTTCAACATTTTTATCTGCCTTTCATATCCCCTTGACAGAAGAGCAAAAAACGTGTTTTCTCCCTATTAGCATGGCCATAGAGGAGAAAAAAAACAAAGTTTTTCTTCTCCACGGTGTAACGGGAAGCGGAAAAACCCAGGTATATATTCGTGCAGCAAAGGAATGTATTTCTTTAGGGCGCACTTGCATTGTTTTAGTACCCGAAATTATTTTAACTACACAAATTGTAGAACGTTTTGTTGCCGCTTTTGGTGATGAAGTGGTTGTATTCCACAGCAAATTGAGTAAAGGCGAACGGTATAATAACTGGGAAAGGTTAAGGCGAGGAGAAAGTCATATTATTATTGGTGCAAGGTCTGCCGTTTTTGCACCTGCAACCGATATTGGGCTTATTATTATAGACGAGGAACATGACTCCTCTTACAAACAGGAAGATATGGTGCATTATCATGCCAGACAAGTAGCCTTATGGAGAGGAGAAGCTCATTCATGCCCCCTTATCCTAGGCTCCGCAACACCATCTATGGAAAGCTATTATCGCACACAGATAAAGGAATACGAATTGTTGCAACTCCCAAACCGCATCTTTGAAAATCTTATGCCCGAAGTAAACATTGTTGACATGAGAGAAGAGCTTTTTTATGGTAATTATTCCGTTTTTTCCTCTTCTCTTAGCCAATTAATTTCGGATGTGTTAACAGAGAAAAAACAGATGATTATACTGCTGAATCGCCGTGGCTATTCTACTTTTGTAATGTGCAGAGATTGCGGTAAAATCATGGGTTGCCCTCATTGTGACACTTCTTTGGTCTTTCACCGCCATGATGAACGCCTGCGTTGTCATTATTGTGAGTATAGTGAATCAATCCCTTACACATGTCCTTCTTGCGGGAGCAAAAAAATAAAAGATTTCGGTACGGGAACTCAAAAAGTAGAAGAAGAATTGGCAAAAAACTTTCCTGAAGCCAGAATAGCTCGGTTAGATCAAGATACAACTTCTCACAAAGAAAGTGGTAAAGAGATACTATCTGCCTTTGGGGAAGGGAAGTTTGATATACTTTTGGGAACCCAAATGGTTTCTAAAGGACACGATTTTGAAAATGTTGCAGGAGTGGGAATACTAAGTGCTGATTCTATACTGAATCTACCTCTTTATTCTGCTGCTGAACGAACTTTTAATCTTTTAACACAAACCGTTGGCCGTGCCGGTCGCGGAAAAAGTAAGGGAAAAGCCGTTATTCAAACCTATAATCCTTTACATTATGCTATAATAAACAGTAAGACCCAAAATTATTTGGGCTTTTATAATGAAGAAATTGAATTGCGTCGTTCCTTGTCCTATCCGCCATTCGGGGAAATGATTCACATAAAAATTAGCCATAAAGAAGAGCATATTGCCCTTGAATGTGCTATGACTGTACGTTCATTATTAGATGAATATACAAGAACATGCCCAACTACAGCTATTGATATTTATGGACCCTATGAAGACGGCGCAAAAAGAGTACGTAACAAGTATCGATTTTTTATTATGATTAGGGGAAAGAACCTTACAGGCATTCGAAATCATATAAGAGAGTCGACCATCTTTTCTATGGAAAATGTCAGTATTGATGTAGATCCTATTTAAGGGAGGAAAAATGATATTACCTATTATTAAAGCAGGGGCTCCGGTTTTAAAGCAAATTGCAGATCCAGTATCGAGAGTAAATAAAAAAATAAGGCTTTTATTAGATAGTATGGCAGAAACCATGTATGCATCAGACGGCTGCGGATTGGCTGCCCCTCAAGTTAATGAATCAATCCGTGTCATTGTTTTAGATGATGGAAATGGGTTATTGGAATTAATTAATCCCGTTATTATATGGAAAGAAGGCTGTGTCAAAGGAGTCGAAGGATGCCTTAGTGTTCCCGGCTACTACGGAGAAGTCGAAAGGGCAGATCGGATTAAAGTAGAAGCCATTGACAGAAATAATAAAAAGCTGTCTTTTGTAACGGAAGGATTCAAATCTCGTATTATTCAACACGAAATTGATCATTTGGATGGCATTTTATTTATTGAAAAAACAAATTCGCTCCAGCGTATAGAAGCAGAGAAAAATAGGTAGGTGCATATATGAATACATCATTGCGTGTGGTGTTCATGGGAACCCCGGATTTTGCGGTACCGTCACTGGATGCTTTAATTCAAAGTAACCATCAGGTGGTAGGCGTTTTTACACAACCTGATAAAAAGAGCGGAAGGGGAAATAAACTTAAATATCCTCCTGTCAAAATAAAGGCGGTGGATTCGGGAATCCCCGTATTTCAGCCGGATAACCTACTGGAGAAAGATTGTAAAAACCTTCTTACATCGCTTGCTCCCGATATTATCGTCGTCATAGCTTACGGTAAAATCTTGCCTACATGGGTATTAGAACTACCGACTTACGGTTGCATCAACATCCACGCTTCCATCCTTCCTAAATACAGAGGGGCTGCACCGATTCACTGGGCCATTTTAAACGGGGACGAAGAAACGGGTGTCACCATCATGCAAATGGATGAAGGTATGGATACAGGAAATATTTTACATATCGAAAAAACAGCTATTCTTCCCATGGAAACAACAGGAGAGCTTTTCGAAAGGCTATCCTTGTTAGGAAAAAATGTCCTGATTCCCGTCATAAATGACTTAATATTAGGAAAAATAAAACCTCTTCCTCAGGAGCACGACAAGGCAACATACACAAAAAAAATAGAAAAAGCCCTGGGGTATATAAATTGGAACCAACCGGCCAAGTCTATTCACTATCTAATCCGAGGACTAGCACCTATGCCAGGAGCTGTAGCTCTATTCCGCGGTAAGAGGATTAAATTTTTAGCATCAAAAGCATATACTCATTCTATTCAGGAGGTCAACTCCGAAACAAGTTCTCTTTACATACTTGACGATAAAGAGATTCTTTTTTCTATCGAATTTTCTAAGTCTGAACTTTCTTATTTAATGGCAACTCCAGGAAGTGTTATCCACGCTTCGAAAGTGTCTTTCTTTGTGGTCACCGGTGACGGGATATTAGAGATTCTAATGCTCCAACCGGAGAGTAAAAGTCGCATGAGCTCCGCAGAATTTATTCGGGGGCACGATGTATGTGTAGGTAATAAATTTGATGAATGCAGTTGATAAATACGAAACATATCCCTTATATATAAAACTAACAGCAGGAACTTGTTTACTGTTGCTTCTTGGCACAGGCGTACTATCATATGTGCTTTGGCCGGGGTTACATCAGATTAATTTAACTTTGGCATTTATTATTGAAACGTTTCTGTTTATGATTCCTCTCTTTTTTCTTGCTATGTTCCTTGTTATGGCACTGGCATTATGGGGATGTATAAATGTTTCACCTTTACTTTTACGCATAAGTAACAAATCTTTATATATGCTTTTTCCTTTTACGATAGGGATAGGGAGGATCTGTGGCATTACAAAAGAGCGCATCAGTCAAAGCCTCATTGATATGATAAATGTGCTGGTAAGGCGCAATTTATACCGCATAGAGCCCGAAAAAATACTGCTTTTAACTCCCCATTGTCTGCAAAAAAATACTTGCATACATAAAGTTACTTCCGACGTTTATAATTGTAAACAATGCGGGCAGTGCCAAGTTGGAGAACTGCTCAAAATTGCACAACAATATGGTTGTCAGTTTATTGTTGTGACCGGAGGGACACTGGCGAGAATGATGGTAAAGCAAGCAAAACCAAAAGCGATTGTTGCCATTGCTTGTGAACGTGATTTAGTTAGCGGAATGCAAGATGTTTTTCCAATCCCCGTTATCGGAGTATTAAATGAGAGACCTTGCGGACCATGCTTTAATACTCGTGTTAATACGGAAGAAATCGAAAAGGTGGTTAAGCAATTAATTTATGGCTATGAAGGATAAAGAAAAGAGTAGGGCAATCAAATCAGTTCGTGAAATAGCTTTAATGGCTCTACTTGAAGTAAATAGAGATGGAGCTTACGCCAATATTGTCTTACAGCAAGCTTTAAGAAAAAATGAATTCAGTGATGTAGACAGACGTTTTTTTACTGAACTCTTTTATGGGGTCATTCGAAGAAAAAACTACTTAGATCGGATAATAGAATTCTTTTGTAAAAAACCGGTTACAAAACTGTCTCCCTTTATAAGCGAAATTCTTCGCTTAGGGCTTTACCAACTTATATATATGAATCGCGTACCTTCCAGTGCAGCCGTTAACGAAAGTGTTATCATGGCAAAGAAATACGCACGCGGCATTGATAAAATGATTAACGCCGTTCTACGTAATTACCTTAGAAATACTGAAGCGGTTTCCATTACTGCCTTAAGCAAAGACGAAATAGACAAGATTTCATTATCTTACAATTTGCCTCAATGGATGATAAAATTATGGATAGATGAATACGGCATAGAAAAAACAATAGATCTGTGTAAACACTATAATGATAAGCCTTTACTGTCTTGCCGTATCAACACTTTGAAGACAAGTGTGGAAGAAATGATGCTCACCTTGTGCACAAAGGGCGTAATCTATGAGAAAAGCACTCTCATTCCGGAAGCAGTACTTATTTCTAAACACAGTGAAGAAATTGAAAATACGGACTGGTATAAGCAAGGTCTTATGACAATTATGGACGAAGCATCGATGGCTGTGGCTTATGTAGTTGATGCAAAGCCAAATGAACGGGTCTTAGATTGTTGTGCTGCCCCGGGAGGGAAAACTCTTCATATAGGGACAAGACGAAATAACAAAGGAAAGATCGTCGCTTGTGATATACATGAGCATAAACTCGAACTTCTGAAAAATAATGCTCGTCTCCTGGGTGTAGAAAATATAGTTTGTCATTGTGAAGACAGTCGATTTCTTTCTCCACAAAAAATGGGATATTTTGATAAAGTCCTTGTTGATGCACCTTGTTCGGGCTTAGGCGTTTTACAGAAAAAGCTTGATATGCGTTGGAAAAAGAAAGAAAACGATCTTCTTTTATTTCCTCCTTTACAACTTTCGATTTTAGAAGCAGCTTCGTCTTGCGTAAAATCGGGAGGGACTCTTATTTATTCCACGTGCACAATAAATAGTAAGGAAAATGAGGAAGTAATACATACGTTTCTTCGAAATAATCCGGATTTTGTTTTGGAGGATGCAAGTGATTTTCTTCCCTTTGAGACAAAAGGACCTATGATAACCCTTTTGCCTTTTGAATATGGAACGGATGGATTTTTTATAGCAAGAATGAAACGGATAAAATAAAAAATTATGGCCTATGAAATTTTGGGAAAAACTATATATGAGTTACAGGACTTTCTATCTGAAGGAGGTTTTCCAAAGTATAGAGCCAAACAACTCATGGATTATATTTATAAACGACACATTACCAATATAGATGAAATGGTTCAACTTCCAAAATCGCTCCGCGATTGGCTTATTAAAAAAGCCAATATAACCATGCCGACTATTTTATCAAAACAAGAAGCTCCGGATGGAAAAACAATCAAGCTATTGATTGAACTCGATGATAAAAGCCAAGTCGAAACCGTATTAATGAGGCAATATTATGGCAATTCTGTCTGTGTTTCTTCTCAGGTGGGCTGTGCAATGGGATGTATATTTTGTGCTTCCACGCAAGGCGGATTATTTCGTAACTTACACGCTCACGAAATAATCGGCCAGGTATTGTTGTTTTCTTCACTTCTAAAAGATGATATTCATTCTGTCGTTGTTATGGGGGCGGGAGAGCCTCTGCAAAATTATGATAATGTTTTATGGGCACTTCGTTTTTTACACGAAAAGGAAAGTTTTTTCATAGGATATCGCCGAATGACAATATCCACCTGCGGTCTCATCAAAGGAATTCTACGGCTCAGCAAAGAAAATATCCCCATAACATTGGCACTCTCTTTACACGCACCTAACGATAGTATAAGAAATTACCTGATGCCAATCAGCAAAGAGTATAAACTGCAAGATGTTATCGACGCAGTTATGACATATTATCAAAAAACCGATAGGCGCATAACATTTGAATATATTCTTATTGAAGGCATAAACGATTCTGCAAAACATGCTGAAGAGCTGGCAGAATTGTTGAAACATTGTCATGGGATTGTAAATCTTATTCCGGTTAATGGAAACGAGCATATTAACTTACGGAAACCTTCCCTGAAGCAAATTGGTTTATTTGTAGAGAAGCTAGAAAAGAGAGGCCTTGTCGTTACAGTTCGTAAAGAAATGGGAGCGACGATTCAAGCCGCTTGCGGACAATTAAAAGCAACATATAAAAAGCTCTGATGGAGGGTATATGAAAAGCACCGGTGTAAGCCGATTAGGCTTAATTCGTAAAACCAATGAAGATTCTATTTACAATAAGGTCCCTTTATTTGTTGTAGCCGACGGA
Organism: Veillonellaceae bacterium; assembly: GCA_041855385.1. Classification (GTDB taxonomy): domain Bacteria; phylum Bacillota; class Negativicutes; order Veillonellales; family Veillonellaceae; genus JBHAEC01. Next base: position 13,768 of record JBHAEC010000067.1, on the reverse strand, counting down.
ATGGGAGGTCATATAGGCGGTGAAATTGCCAGTGCTTTGGCTATTTCAATTGTGTCGGAACGAATCAGAAAATCCGATGAGATTTCTGAATCTACCTTAGAAGATGCCATTCAAGTGGCTAGTCGTGAAATTTGTAAACGCGCAACCCATGCCCGGGACCTTGCCGGGATGGGAACAACAGTCGTTATAGCCTATGCCATTAACAATGAACTGATTTGGGCGAATGTCGGCGATAGCAGATTATATATCATTCGAAACGGAATCATAAGTCAGATCACGACCGACCACTCAATGGTGCATGAACTCATAGAGCTGGGAAAATTATCAAAAGAAGAAGCTGCCACACATCCGCAACGAAATGTACTTATGCGTGCCGTAGGCATCTCGGATAAAGTCGAAGTTGACACGGGAAGACTGACCCTACTTCTCGGCGATCGATTGTTATTATGTTCGGACGGACTCACGAATTGCGTAAGTGATGAAGAAATTCTTGCTGCATTTGCAAAGTATAAAACTGACAAGCGAGTAATAGACACACTTCTTTCCCTTGTATATGAAAGAGGGGCCAAAGACAATGTATCTATAATTGTTGCTACAGTCTAATTCTTCGAAAGCGGTGGATCACATGAATAAAAATCAATATGTTGATAAAATGAAGGGCTTAATTTTTGACAATCGATATAAAATAGAGGAGTGCATCGGTACCGGAGGAATGGCCGATGTGTATAAAGGAAAAGACCTGCTCTTGGAAAGGACTGTAGCCATCAAAGTTTTACACCAAAGCTTTGCCTGTGATTCAGGTTTTGTGGATCGGTTTAAACGAGAAGCGCAGGCAGCCGGAAAACTCAGTCATCCCAATATTGTTAATATGTATGATGTTGGATTTGACCAAGGGTATCACTATATCATAATGGAATATGTAGACGGAGAAACACTAAAAAAATATATCCAGCGGGAAGGAAGACTTTCAATAGATAGTGCGGTAAAAATAGCGATTGCCATCGGAGAAGGTCTTGAGCAAGCGCATGCCATGGGGATAGTTCATTGTGATATAAAGCCCCACAATATCCTCATTACGCCTACAGGACGTGTAAAAGTGACAGATTTCGGCATTGCCAGAGCGATTAATTCGTCTGCTACTTTGATGTACACAACATCTGTTATGGGATCTGTTCATTATTTATCACCGGAACAGGCGGGCGGTAAAGCCGTAGATGGAAGCACAGATATTTATTCTTTAGGAGTAGTTCTTTATGAAATGCTCACAGGACGAGTTCCTTATGAGGGCGAAACAGCAATCAGTATTGCCATAAAACATGTAAAAGAGAAACTGACTCCGCCCACCAGGTATAACCGCAATATTCCCCCAACACTTGAAAGTGTCATGGTAAAAGCTTTAGAAAAAGAACCTTCCAGACGCTTTACAACCATAAGTGAATTTATATTAAATTTGCGTCTTTCCCAAGGTATAGTAAGCACAAAGGGAAGTGCTGTTGCGCCTTACGATTTTGCCACACAGTCTATTCCGACAATTCAAACGGAACATCGTGAATCCTCGAGATTGACCATGGGGGGAACATACCATGAAAAAGGAGAAAGATTTTTATCTTATTTAAACAATCTTCCCACAAAGTTTATTGTTTTAGGTTGTGTCGGCATTTTTCTCGTAGCATTTCTGATGGCCTTCTTAAGTTACGGAAGCTTCTGGAGCAGTGCTACTGTAGTGGTGCCAAATGTGGTAGGAAAGCAGGTATCAGTTGCTAAAAATATTTTAGATGACAAACATTTGCGTGCTTCTATTAGCGAGGTTCACAATCAAACGATTCCGGCAGGACAAGTTATTTCAATGAATCCGGAAGCAGGCTCGGAAGTAAAAGAGCAACGTCTTATTAACTTGGTTGTAAGTAAGGGGCCCGGGGATCTAAAAGTCCCTGATCTAAAGGGGTTATCTATTGAAAAAGCCAAAACCAAATTAAATGAGCTTGGGCTGGTGTTAGGTAAAATCAGTACCGCCGAGAGCAAAGAAGTTGAGGAAGGAGCTGTATTGGCTCAATCTCCGGCGGCAAATATTCAAATTAACAAAGGCTCCATGGTGGATATTACGATAAATAAAAAAGTGTCTAAACAGGTTGCTATTCCTAATGTAGTGGGAAAAACACTTAAAGAAGCGAGAGATACACTAATAGCAGCCAATTTAAGCGTTTCCTTGGTTAATGGATCCATTGCGGACGACTCTGTTGTTACTGCACAGCAGCCGGGAGCTGGCGGCACAACCGAAGAAGGATCGGAGTTCACGCTTACCACAGAAGAAAAGAAAGAAGAAAAAAAGGATAATAAATCAGAAGGAAATGTGACAAAAGGCACTATTGATATAACTGTTCCGGAAGGAAATAAAGGACAAACCGTTAAAATTTTGGTAATTGATGACAACGGAAGGCGCGTTATTCACGAGAAGGCTCATAATCCGGGAGATCGTATTGTCAAGGATATCAGAGGGACAGGAAGCGTACGTATTCAGGTATATTTAAATAATGCATTGGTTCAGGATCAATCCTTGTAATATTTTCTCAGAGGAATGCTATGGAGCGAGGAATTATAATAAAAAACGAGAACGGATATTATCAAGTACAGAATGAGTCGGGTCAAATCTTTCAGTGTCGCGTCAGAGGGCGCATAAAAAAAGACCGGTATTCTCTACTAGTAGGTGATAAAGTTCAGTTTACCGCTATTTCAAATAGAGAAGGAACAATAGAAACTATTGAGGAAAGACATAATTTTTTAATTCGCCCTGCTGTAGCAAACCTTGATCAGGTCGTACTTGTAATGGCTGCACATAATCCCGATATTAATGAGCAGCTTCTCAATAAGCTTTTGGTAGCCATAGAAAATAAACAAATTCCTATTGTTCTTTGCATAAATAAGTGGGACTTAAAAGATGAGCACAGTGAAGGCGTAAAGCAACTCTATGAACAGGTAGGCTATACAGTCCTTACCGCATCTGCAGAAAAGAAGCAGGGCATTGATGATCTGCGCCGTGCCCTGGAAGGAAAAGTCACTGCTTTTGCAGGACCATCCGGGGTAGGTAAAAGTAGCCTTTTAAATGCCATTGAACCCAATTTTGCCTTTCAGACAGGAGATCTCAGCTCCAAAATAAAAAGAGGTCGCCATACCACAAGACATGCATCATTATACAGTTTAAACACGCATTCTTTTATTATGGACACGCCAGGCTTCAGCGCCATTGATATTTCCAATATAAAACCTGCTTCTTTGGGCTATTGTTTTCCCGAATTTATTTCTCATATGAAAGATTGTCGCTTTAACTCTTGTATTCATGAACACGAACCTGTCTGCGGTATAAAAAAAGCTGTTGAAATGAATTTAATTAACAAAAACCGATATAATTCGTATCTATCAATTTTAGCTGAAATAAAAAATACACAAAGGAAATGGTGAGATAATGATCAAAATTGCCCCTTCAATGCTATCTGCAGATTTTTCAAACTTACGTGAGGACATCCAGAATATCGAAAAATCGGGAGCAGATCTATTGCATTTAGATATAATGGATGGACATTTTGTTCCTAATTTAACTTTTGGTCCTCCTGTAGTAAAGGCCCTTCGAAAGCACACAAACTTACCTTTTGATGTTCATCTGATGGTAACAAATCCGGAGGATTATGTGGAACCCTTTGCCGATGCCGGAGCAGACTATATTACTGTGCATATGGAGGCTGCTCCTCACGTACATCGAATAGTACAACATATAAAATCACTTGGCATAAAGGCAGGTGTAGTAATTAATCCGGGAACGTCAGTAAGTACATTAAATAGCATTATTACTGATGTAGATATGGTTCTTGTTATGAGTGTAAATCCCGGATTTGGAGGGCAAAAGTTTATACCATCGACAGTCGAAAAAATTTCACAAGTAAAATCATTGGCCAAAATGTACAATCCAGACCTTGAAATTGAAGTAGACGGGGGCATTAATCCGGAAACTGCCTCTATGGTCAAAGAGGCAGGAGCAACTGTTCTTGTAGCAGGATCAGCAGTTTTTAATGCCCCGGATAGAAAAGCCATGATTGAGGCAATAAGAAATGCTTAATTCTTTTTATTACTAATTTGTACATTTATTTAATTGCGTCTTTCATTGCATTCTTAAGTTAAACATGGTACTATATCTGTGATAAATTGAATATGATAGTCTTTAGGGCAAGGTGAGGAGGTATCTCCAATTCCTGACCGGCGGTTACAGTCCGCGAACCTTCGGGTTGACTTGGTGAAATTCCAAGACCGACAGTATAGTCTGGATGGGAAAAGACGAGCAAAATTTGTTTACTTGGAGACTATATCTTTTGGTATGGTCTCTTTTTATTGGTGTAAAAATATGACTCATGAAATATATATGAAAGGGGCACTTAGACTTGCCGAGCAAGCAAGAGGCTATACAAGTCCTAATCCAATGGTAGGTGCCGTTATTGTAAAAAACAACCATATTATCGGTCGAGGCTTTCATAAAAAAGCGGGAACACCGCATGCCGAGGTTTATGCTTTACAAGAAGCGGGGCTAGAATCCGAAGGCGCAACACTATATGTAACTCTAGAACCTTGCTGCCATCACGGAAAAACTCCCCCCTGCGTTGATTTGATCATCCAATCCGGCGTTTGTTGTGTATACATCGCTATGATAGATCCAAACCCTCTTGTTAGCGGACAGGGAATAACTAAGCTAAGAGAGGCGGGCATTGAGGTTCATATTGGTCTTTTAGAGAAAGAAGCGCAAAAACTTAATGAACCTTTTTTATCTTATCTTAGAGGAAATAACCCATTTATAGTTTTGAAATGGGCCATGACATTGGATGGTAAAATTGCTACCGCAAAGGGAGAGTCAAAGTGGATAACCACAGAAGAAGCAAGAAATTTCGGACATGAGCTAAGAGCGACATATGACGCAATGTTAGTTGGGATCGGCACAATTTTGATAGATGATCCAGAATTAACTTGCAGACTTGATGGAAAATCGGACTTTTGTAATACCATTGACGGATCAATTCCGCATCAACCGGATTGCATAATCCTTGACTCTAGAGGACGTACCCCTTCAAATGCGGCCATTTTTTCCTGTTCGACTCGCAAGGTGCACATATTTGTTAGTCCCACTTGTAAAGAATCGGAAAAATACCGTCTTCATCAGGCAGGAGCAAGTGTACATGTTCTGCCTCATTCCAAAAAAGGCCTATCCATAGAAGCTGTTCTACAAAAGGCAAAAGGCCTCGGCTATTCATCTATTTTAATTGAAGGGGGAAGCCAAATTTTATCAGCTTTTGTAGAAGCAAAAAAAGTAGATAAAATTTACGCTTTTTTAGGTCCTTTGGTGCTGGGAGGAAAAGACTCTAAACCGGCTGTGGGTGGTCTTGGTTTTGATTCCTTATCGGAAGCTTTGCAGTTATTCTATGATGAAATTTTTTTTAAGGGAAACAATATTGTCATCGCGGCAAAACCTAAGGGAGGATCCTAATGTTTACGGGTATTATTGAAGAATTGGGTCGTATTACCCATATAAGAAAACAAGATAATTCCTATACTCTTACCATTACCTGCCAAAAAGTGCTGGAAGATATTCACCTTGGTGACTCTATTTCGGTAAATGGTGTATGCCTTACTGTCACGGCATTTACAAAATCACATTTTAAAGCCGATATTATGCCTGAGTCGGTAGAAATTACCACATTTAAAGAAGCTAAAATTGGGTCTATCGTAAATTTGGAGCGGGCTTTAAGTGTCCAATCTCGATTTGGAGGGCATATAGTAGCCGGTCATGTCGATGGAGTAGGAGTTATCACAACCATTCTCCCGAGGGGGAATTCTACCATATACAGAATATCTTGCAAATCCGATATGCTTACCTACATTGTACATAAAGGTTCCATTGCCGTTGATGGTATCAGCTTGACTGTATCTTCAGTAGGGGATGGTAATTTTGAAATCTCTATCATTCCTCACACTATAGGCAACACTACACTAAAATTTGCCACCATCGGCCAAAAGGTAAATTTGGAAACAGATATACTTGGTCGATATATACATAACTTTTTACAAGCGGCTCCCCATATGACAAGGCCTGTAAAAGAGGAAAAACATAAAAAAAATACACTGGCGTCTTCTCTAACAAAGGAGACACTTCTAAAAAATGGTTTTATATAAACCACTTAATAACTTGAATAGCAAATGGAGGCATATTCATGAAATATACTTTAAATTCGATTACGGAAGCTTTAAATGCACTAAAAAAAGGCTCCATGATTATTGTTGTGGATGATGAAAATCGAGAGAACGAAGGTGACTGTGTAATCGCTGCCGAGTTTGCCACACCCGAAGCAATAAACTTTATGATTAAAGAAGCTCGCGGCCTTGTATGTATCCCCATGGTAGAAGACGATCTTAAGCGACTGGGAATCAACCGAATGGTAGAAGATAACACGGATAATCATCAAACAGCTTTTACCGTTTCCGTTGATCATATAAAGACAACAACGGGAATTTCCGCACATGAACGCTCTCAAACGATTCTTGCTCTCATAAATCCTAATTCAAGGCCCGACGATTTTAGAAGACCCGGCCATATTTTTCCTTTACAATATAGAAAGGGTGGAGTCTTAGTCAGAAAAGGGCATACTGAAGCCTCTATTGATTTATGTCGTTTAGCAGGCTTAAAAGAAGGGGCCGTTATTTGCGAAATTACCAATGATGACGGAACTATGGCCCGTATGGATGATCTTATGATCTTTGCCCAAAAACATGGCTTACCAATCGTATCTGTGGCGGATTTGGTAGAGTACAGAAAGACTTATGATCACCTGGTATCCTTAGGAGCTACCTCAACACTCCCAACCAAATTCGGAGATTTTAATATCTATGTCTTCGAAAATACGCTGGATCAAAAAAATCATTTAGCCATGGTAAAGGGAGATGTAAAAGGTAAAGATAATGTACTGATCAGAATCCATTCCGAATGCCTTACCGGCGATGTATTCGGCTCGAAACGCTGCGACTGTGGCGAACAATTGGAAATGGCACTGCGCACCATTGAAGAAGAAGGAGAAGGAATTCTCGTTTATATGAGACAGGAAGGTAGAGGAATCGGCCTAGTAAATAAAATCAAGGCCTACGCACTGCAAGAAAAAGGATATGATACGGTAGAGGCAAATGAACAGCTCGGATTTCCTGCAGATATGAGGGAATATTCTCTTAGTGCTCAAATATTACGTTTTCTGGGAGTAAAAAGCGTTCGTCTTTTAACAAATAATCCCAGAAAAACCGGAGGCCTTGAACATTGGGGAGTAAAAGTAAAAAAACGTGTTCCCATAGTAATGAAAGCAAATAAGTTCAATGAAAACTACCTGAAAACAAAGCGCATAAAATTAGGACATATGATGAAAGAAATAGAATAGATTCATTAATAAATAACAGTTTTGATTTTACAATGTTGATATATTATGTTAGGAGTGAATATTATGTTAAAAGAAGGTCATTTAATCGGTACCGGAAAAAAATTTGCCATTGTTGCCTCAAGATTTAATGAATTTATAACAGGAAAACTGATTGACGGAGCTGAAGATGCGTTATTTCGTCATGGTGTACAGGAAGAGGATATAACATTAGTTTGGGTTCCCGGAGCCTTCGAAATTCCTTTAGCGGCAAAAAAAATGGCCAAATCCGGAAAATACGATGCCATAATTTGTTTAGGTGCTGTAATCCGTGGGTCTACAACACATTATGATTATGTTTGCAATGAAGTTGCCAAAGGAATTGCTCATGTCAGCTTAGATACGGAAGTGCCGGTTATGTTCGGCGTGGTAACCACAGAAACGATTGAACAGGCAGTAGAAAGGGCAGGCACAAAAGTCGGTAATAAAGGCTTTGATGCAGCCATGGGAGCCATAGAAATGGTTAACTTGCTTATAGATATTGAGGAATAACTATGGACTATATTAAACGCTATGTCAGTGATGCAGGTCTTCGTTTGTCCGTCGCAGTGACGACAGGTGCTGTTGATGAAGCGGTAAAACGCCATAATCTATGGCCTGTATCATCTGCAGCATTGGGACGAACTATAACAGGAGCGCTCTTATTGGCAGGTGATTTTAAAAATCAAGAAAGTGTTAGTATTCGCATCAGCGGAGGAGGTCCCATCGGAGCCATTCACGCTGATGCGTTTTCCGGTGGACGCATTAGGGGATATGTTGAACATCCCCATGTAGATATTCCCCTTAATTCCCAAGGCAAACTAGATGTAGGCGCCGCTGTAGGCATCAACGGAGATGTATCTGTTACAAGATTTACGGGAATGGAACAAAATTATTCATCTCGGTCTGCTCTTGTATCCGGAGAAATAGCGGAAGATCTTGCCTATTACTTGTATATATCAGAGCAAGTTCCATCTACCATAAGTCTTGGCGTTTTAGTCAGTCCTGAAAACCGCATTTTGGCCGCCGGAGGATTTTTAGTTCAAGCTTTACCGGAAGCAAACGAAGAAGCCTTAATTACGGTAGAAAATAATATATCAACTATAGGCACGGTTACCAATTATTTGTTACAATATAAGAGTGGTGAAGGTTTACCTGAAGCAATTTTTAAAGGCCTTCCCTATAAAGAAGTTTATGAGGACACCGTTCAATTTGGATGTACATGCAGTAAAGAACGATTTTCATCCATTTTAATTACACTACCGGAAAAAGATAAATCAGATATATTGATGGATGATGTAACGGAGCTGGTTTGTCACTACTGCAATAATCGATACACTTTTACCCGGGAAGAACTTTCCTTCTTATTTAATAATTCGCAAAAATAAGTATATAAAGGGGTTGAAACATAATGAGTTTATTGGCCGTTATCGGAGGTACCGGAGTATATGATCCGTCTATTTTTTCCGATATTAAAACAGCAACTTGTCAAACTCCCTATGGCGAAATATCTTTTACAAAAGGATGTTTTAAGGGGAGAGAAGTTATTTTTTTATCAAGACATGGAAGTAATCATTCCATTCCACCTCATTTAATTAATTATCGTGCTAATATATGGGGACTTAAGAAGCTTGGGGTAAAAACGATTATTTCAACAACGGCTGTAGGCTCCTTAAATCCCGATTTTGGCCCCGGATCTTTCGTTTTACCGCATCAGTTCATTGATTTTACAAAGAACAGAGAGCATACCTTTTTTGATGGAGGAACTCGTGGCGTAGTACACGTAGATGTTACCGACCCTTACTGCTGTGAGACAAGATCTATTCTCTATGATGCAGGCAAAGAGCTTGGGCTTAATGTACACAATGGAGGAACCTATGTATGTACTGAAGGACCTCGATTTGAAACGCCCGCTGAGATTAAGATGTTTTCCCTTTTGGGAGGAGATCTGGTGGGCATGACAAATGTACCGGAAGTAACATTGGCCAGGGAAGCGGAGATCTGTTATGCTACGATTTCCATGGTAACAAATTATGCTGCCGGTATTTCTCCGGAAGCCTTAACTCACCATGAAGTTCTTGAAGAAATGGCAAAAAACAGCAACTCATTAAAATCTTTTATCCAAAAAGCCATTGAGTCACTTCCGGATTTTGATGATTGTAGCTGTCGCCACGCATTACAAGAATACGGTGGATTTAAGTTATAGTAGCACCATTTATTTTCTTTTCCCATTTGTGAGGTATATATTATGAGAAATCTTTTATGGACCGGCAATGAATTGACTGTACTTGATCAAACAAAACTTCCAAACTCGGTAGAATATATTCACTGTACTGATTGGAGGAGCGTAGCCGAAGCAATTAAGAAGCTTCGTATTCGTGGAGCTCCTGCCATTGGAGTCGCGGCAGGGTATGCTCTCGTTTTAGCGGCACATGAGGCCTCCTTATCAGGAAAAACAAAAACCGAACAAGTAGAGCAATGGCTTCGCTATGCCGATATGATAAAAGTAACTCGACCTACCGCTGTTAATTTAGGATGGGCCGTTTCCCGCATTGTCGATAAAGTACAGTCATTGCCTAAAGACATGTTTTTTGCTGAAATTGTTGAAAGTATAACGAACGAAGCAATCGCCATTGAAGAAGAAGACAAGGCACTTAATACGGCCATCGGAGAAAAGGGTGCACAAGAACTGGTCAATGAACTCGCCATCCAATTTGACTTATCTCACTCCATCATGGTTCATGAAAAAGGCGATACACAGGGCATAACATTTAAAAAATTACGTATTTTAACACACTGTAATACGGGCTCTTTAGCTACTGCCGGAATCGGAACCGCTTTGGGCGTTATCCGAAAGATACATGATTTGCACCTCATTGAAATGGTATATGCGGATGAAACGCGTCCTCTTTTACAAGGGTCTCGATTAACCGCATTAGAATTATTAGAGGATAATATACCGGTTACACTCATTACGGATAGCATGGCCGCTTATGTAATGCAACAAGGCTTAGTTGATGCCGTAATCGTCGGAGCCGACCGAATTTCCGCAGACGGAGATGTGGCTAATAAAATCGGCACCTATAGCTTGGCTATTCTTGCCAATGCACACCATATTCCTTTTTATGTGGCGGCACCATCCAGTTCTTTCGATTTTAATTGTAAAAGCGGTGCAGATATTCCAATTGAAATGCGTGATGAAGCAGAAGTACGCCAGTTGCACGGTGTAGAGACAGCACCATCCGGGATACCGGTCCTGAATCCCGCTTTTGATGTAACTCCTGCTGAACTTATAAGTGCCATTATTACGGAAAAAGGGGTGCTTAAAGCGCCGCTGTCTCAATCCATTGCTAATTTAAAGAGCGATTTAGGCCTTTAATACATAGGAGGAAATAATGTCTTCAATTATTCGTGATGCCGCATTAGCTGCGGAAGGAATCAAAAAAATAGAGTGGGTTTCCAATTTTATGCCGGCCTTAAATTCTTTGGGTGAAGAATTTTCCAAACAGCAAACATTCAAAGGAAAAACTGTGGTTGTCAGCGTTCATTTGGAAGCCAAAACAGCTTATTTGTCTACCATATTACATAAAGCAGGTGCTGAAGTAATCGTAACAGGATCAAATCCTTTATCGACACAAGATGATGTTGCAGCCGGCTTGGTAGCTATGGGAATTACCGTTTACGGTTGGTATGGTGCTACGGAAGAGGAATACTTTGAATTTCTTCACAAAGCACTTGATCATAAGCCCCATATTATAATAGATGACGGTGGCGACCTGGTTAACCTTCTTCATACCACTCGAATAGACGCAAGAGAACGATTGCTGGGAGGATCGGAAGAAACTACAACAGGGGTTCATCGTTTATATGCACTGCAAAGAGAAGGGCTTTTAGAATTTCCTATGATTGCCGTCAATGATTCCAACTGCAAATATCTCTTTGATAACCGCTATGGTACAGGACAATCCGTTTGGGACGGTATTATGAGAACTACTAATTTAACCGTCTCCGGGAAAAATGTGGTTGTAGCCGGTTATGGTTGGTGCGGCAAAGGCGTTGCTATGAGGGCCAAGGGCTTGGGTGCTCATGTATATATTACGGAAGTTGATCCTATTAAGGCAATTGAAGCCGTATTTGACGGCTTTTCCGTACTTCCTATGATGGAGGCCGCTCCATTGGGAGATTTCTTTATCACCGTAACAGGGTGTAAAGATGTTATACGAAAAGAACACTACCTCGTCATGAAAGATCGTGCCGTTATGTGTAATGCAGGCCATTTTGACTGCGAAGTCAACGGAATAGAGTTAAAAGAAGTAGCAACTTCCGTTAAAACAGTAAGAACCAATGTTGACGCTTATACCTTAGGTGACGGGCGTGTACTTTATCTGTTGGCAGGAGGAAGATTAGTTAATTTGGCTGCAGGGGATGGACATCCCGCGGAGATTATGGACTTATCCTTTGCCATGCAAGCCTTGGCTGCAGAATACATACTAAAGAATGGTAGTACTCTTGGAAAAGAAGTATATGTGCTTCCCAAAGAACTGGATGATCGCATAGCTATGTTAAAATTATCTTCCATGGGATACAGTATTGACATTCTAACCCAAGAACAATTAGATTATTTGACTAAGGTTAACTAGAAATAGTTAGCCTTTTCATCATTCTATATGGTACATTTATTGGCGGAATATATTTATTTGAGGTATCACTTATGTCAAAATTATTAATTAAAAATATTGATATTTTATGTGAAAATGAAATCATAAGAAATGGAGCCATATTAGTAGAGGGCACCTATATTAATACTATATTTAACACAGGCGATTCTCTACCAAATGAAATAGAAACAATTGACGGGAAGGGTGCCTTAGCTGCTCCCGGACTGGTAAATACACATACGCATATAGCTATGGGATTATTTAGAAACTATGCCGATGATTTAGAGTTAATGGAATGGCTTAAGACAGCAATTTGGCCAACTGAAGCAAAGCTCACCAAAGAACATGTTTTTTGGGGAACTCAATTGGGCATTGCAGAAATGCTTCGTAGCGGAACCACCTGTTTTAGCGATATGTACTTCTTTATGGATACAACGGCAGAAGTTGTAAAAGACACGGGAATACGGGCAGTTCTATCAAGGGGCTTAGCCGGAGTGACGCCTACAGCAGAACAGGCATTAAAAGAGAACAAGGAGCTCTTTATAAACTGGCACGGTTTTGATGATGACCGAATAAAAGTATTATTAGGACCACATGCACCTTATACCTGCCCCGATGAGTATATGGAAAAGGTAATAGATTTATCTCATGAACTTGGTGCCGGAATTCACATGCATCTCAGCGAAACAGAAGGCGAAGTTGATGCGGTAATAAAAAGAACAGGAAAAACACCGATTGCTCACATGAATGATTTGGGTCTTTTTTATAATGGTGCCTTGGCCGCACATTGTGTACATGTTACGCCCGATGATATGGAAATCATGAGCCAGATGAAGGTAGCTGTTGCGCATAATCCACAATCAAACCTTAAATTAGCCAGCGGAATTGCCCCTGTAGTAGAAATGAAGAAGAAGGGGATAGTTGTCGGCTTAGGAACAGATGGAGCAGCGAGCAACAATAATGTGGATATGCTTGAAGAAGTAAGGTTGGCCGCAACACTTCATAAAGCAAGGTTATTGGATCCGAAAGCAATCCCCGCTTCTTCAGCATGGCAAATGGGAACCTTAGACGGTGCAAAGGCATTGGGATATAATGATTTAGGGGTACTAAAGCCCGGATATAGAGCAGATATTGTCCTTTATAATACAAAAGGTCTTCACTGGATGCCTCGATATAATGATGTGGCCGCTTTAGTATATTCTGCAAATGCCGCAGATGTGGAAACAGTCATTATTAATGGAAAAGTTGTCCTAAAGAATCGAGAGCTCTTAACTATCGACGAGGAAGAACTGCTTTATAATATAAAAAGAATTGGGGAATTCTTTAATTTGTTAAATCCATAGTAACTATAGAAGGTTTTTATAATAGAACCTCATTTACTTCCGATAACGATATATTATCGGAAGTAATTTCAAAACAAAAAAAGCTTGTAAATCAGATTGCTCCTGTATTTACAAGCTTTTTTATTATTCTCCTTTAAATCGATATCCTGCACCCCAAACCGTTTCAATATAGATAGGTTTATTTGGATTAGGCTCAATTTTTTCCCTTATTCTATTTACATGTACCGTTACGGTAGCCGTATCTCCAACAGCCTCAAATCCCCAAACACGTTCCAAAAGACGATCTTTACTAAATACT
>JBHAEC010000066.1:0-6245 GCA_041855385.1 Veillonellaceae bacterium | reverse complement strand
TGGTGATGGTGGTGTTGATGGTGATGATGATGGTCGTGATTTTCATGATGTTCATGATGTTCATGAAAAGAAAACGGCTCTTTTTCACACTGTCCATAATCGAGTTCTACATTAAAATATGTGCCCCGCACATTTTGTTTTTCTTTTTTTTCTTCCACCAGCCTATATCCGTCAAGCCTTAATTTTTTAAGCTCTTCTTGCAAAAATGAAAAGGGTACGCCCATATCAAGTAATGCGCCCACCATCATATTTCCGCTGATACCCGATTCACACTGTAAATACACTTTCATTCTTTTTCTCCTTTTTCCCGGTATTTAAGGTACTCCATCTTTACCATCAATCCTTAATAGATTGATCCTGTCTTCCACTCCCCGGTCCATCTTCTGCCACCGTTACGGCCGCTTCTCCGAAAGTTTTCATATCATTCAGCATATAAAGAGAGGCGTCAAGTAGCGATAAGCCTAGTGCCGATCCTATGCCCCCATCGGCAGTAATCCTGTAATGAAGAAAGGATTTTAGTCCCAATAACTCCATTTGTATATGATGAATCGGCTCATCTATATGAATGGAAGCGAAAATATAATTTTTAACGCCCTCTGCAAGTTTCTCCGCCACCAGTGCCGCAGAAGCGGTTACCCCATCATCTACGACAACAGCCATACGAGAAGCGGCTGCTCCCAATATAAAACCCACCATAGCAATCACATCAGGAGTGGCAAAATGTTGTAATAGTAAATACGACCCCACTCTCTTATCTTCACCAATAGCATCTATAGCTCTATTCCAGCTCATCTTTTTCTCCGAAGACCATTCGGATGCGGTTTTTAGGTGATTCCCTTCCATCTCTCCTATATAAGGCAATGTCAGTACTTCTGCCATCAGTTCTTTTTTTATGCCTATATGTCCGAGGCCTACTGCTTCTACACCTTCTTTTTTTAGCTTTTTAGCTATATCTATGCCCCTTTGAATCCCTTCTTCTATCTGCTCAAAAGAAAGCGACGATCCGGCTTCCGCCAAAACTCCTTCAAGCTTACTGCCTTCTTCCTTCTCCGTTCGTCTCTCATGACATACGATTAAATGCACGGGGGCTTCCAATTTTTTTGCCACCGCATCCGTTGCGCTCCTTTGAGCTTTCATATTCTCTATTTTTTTTGCAATAATAACGTCTTCCTCTGATAGAGAATGCCCCGTCAATCTATTTTGCCCACAAAAAATAACCATTGCCTTTTTTATATTGTTTGGTCGCTTTTTGCGGTAAATTCCTGCCATACGCTCTGCCATGCGCTCTAAATGGGCCAAACTGTAAATCGGCTTTGTCAGATTATCAATACGTAAACGGCAGGCCTCCATAGACTCCTCGCAAAGGCCCTCAATATGAAACTCCTGCATCTTATATACCGCTCCTTCCCTCTTTGTACATACGAATTGCTAAATCCAGCATCTCCATTTGTATGGATCCTCCGGATGCCTCTCCAAGGCATAGACCCAAATCTACATAAGAACGAAGTCCTAGCGCAGTCAATGCATTAGTATGCGCCTTCTCCGCCGACAGATGGGATGCCATAATATAATCCGTACTAAAAGGTGCCAGTGCATGTGCCACTAAGGAGCAGGCTGTCGTATTAAATCCGTCAATAACTACCAGTGCTTTTTCTGCCGCAGCTCCCAAGATAACCCCTGTAAGGCAAGCAAACTCCAGTCCTCCCATAGCCGCTAAAACGCCGAGACCATCCTTTGAACTGATCTGTTTATGTAAAGTCAGCGTATCGAACACGACTTTTTGTTTAACCTTTAATCGTTCATCTGAAATGTTGGTACCGCGCCCCGTTGCCTGCTCTGCTGTCAATCCGGCAAATTTTGCTACCATAACGGCTGCTGCGGTCGTGTTGGCAATCCCCATTTCTCCCACCAAAAAAGCTTTGTAACCGCAGTTAACCTTTTCTTTAACTAAGGAAATCCCTACTTCCATGGCCTCTATAGCTTGCTCTTTTGTCATAGCCCAGCCCTTTGAAAAATTTTGGGTACCATAGGCTACTTTATGATGTCGAAGCCCCGGAACATCCGTCATATCTGCGGCAATGCCTACATCGACAACTTCCAGATCGGCTCCGCAATAATTCCCCAGTGCATTGGCTCCCGCCCCTTTCGATAGAAGGTAGTTTTTTGTCATATGTACCGTTACTTCCTGTGGGTATGCACTAACTCCCATCTCTGCCACTCCGTGGTCGGCCGCCGCAATAATCATACACCGTTTCGGTATGTTCGGAACAATTTCACCTGTAACGGCCCCGTATTGCGCCACCATTTCAGGCAAGCTGCCGTAAGAGCCTGATACCGTTATTTCCCGCCATCCGTCAAAAATTGTCTTTTCAATTTCCTTATTTCTAGGCTCAATAGCCGCACAAGTCTTTTCAAGCAATCTCATTATTTACCCCTTTTCTATATTAATGGCCTTTGCCATTTTTTATAAAACAACCTTTATCATATTCTCCTTTTATTTTACTTATTCCTCTAAAATAACTACATTTATTCCTACTTCTTTTATAACTCCCATTTTTAACGTCTTCCTTATATCCTTATAGCTGTTAAATATGTCGTTTATGTTTATATCTCCCCCTTAATGTCTTTGTACTTCGTGTGAACTTTCCCCAACTGTACTTTTGCCAAATTGCAACAAGCCGCCTACAGTATAAACAAGCGCTAATATAAGAGAAATGCATTTCTCACAAAGGTGAGAAAATGAAAACAACAAGAACGGACTTAGAGTTAATTAGACTTGCACAAAAGGGCGACTTAAGCAGTAAAACAGAGCTTTGCCGAAGATATAGACCTCTCATAAAAAAGTATGCATCCCTCTCTCATGTAGCTTCCATGCAAAAAGAAATGAGCGCACACCTTTGGCTTACTTTAATAGAAAGTATTCAACGCTATAATATTGACAGTCATATCCCTGTAGCCGCTTACTTCAAAAGTTGTATTTACTACGCCACTTGGAATCTCTTTAAGCATGAACGCCAATATTGGCAAAAAGAACAGACCGGAGATACTTTACCCTTCGAGAACCAACCGACCCTTTATCATCGTGGGAAAAACCCGCCGAACGGAGAAGACATCGCTCTTCGAAATGAAATAAAGTTCGCTGTTAAAAAGGCCCTTTATCATCTTTCTTTAGAAGAAAAAGATCTCATCCACAAGCACTACAATTTGTCCATTCCGCTCAGTGAGCTGGCGAGGCAAAAAGGAGTAACTAAACAGGCTGTCAGCTATATGCATCGCAAGATTATCAACAAGTTGAGGCACATTTTATGGCAGTATTTATACTAGGTATTCAAAATTAGCATAAAAGAATTTTAAGAAATAAAATATCATGCAACTTATATTGATTTTTGCCTTTATAAAAAGATGCTTTCTTGATTATTACACAAATTCATATTAACCATCATTATCAACCACATTTATGCAGCTCGATTGACAAATTATGCCGATAGAGTTACCCTCTACTTAGATTAATCAAAGGAGGCGAATAAATGGAACCAAGTCAAATTGTCATCGCCATTATTCCTGAGTACGATATTAATGGCGATGGCACAACTGTTCTCTTTAACAATGGTGATCTAAAAAGAGTGAAATGTAAAGCAAAAAAATATCTACAGCTCTTTGCAGGTCGACGGGGCATCAATATTCAAGATCTACGATCCAGTTTATGTGGGCGTCGGTGCTTTAGGCAACCACTCCCCATTGACAGCAATCACTTATTCATTCCCTTTAAGACCAGAAAATCGCCTATCGGTCGTGATGATGCTCTCGGATATATCAATTTTCATTCTCTTGATACATCCGACATAAAGCCCATTTCTTCCCAAGCCCTTATGATTTCTTATCCTCAAAAAAACCTTACCATTTATTGTTCTGAAGAAACATTTCAGAAAAAATGGCGAGAAGCCTGTCATCTACATTGCGAAAAGATGATCCAATTATTAACATCTCAATCTTTTTCACCACAAGCGGTAAACCTCATTCTTTTTGTATTGCAAGCATATAATTCCGGAAACAGTCCCAGTTTTCCCTATTTTAATAATCCTTGCAATATTCGCTAACAAGTATTTATTTCAAACAAAAGAGTAGACACCAAAGAAAAAGCCCCCAAGTTATTGAAACTTGGGGGCTTTTCTGTTTATTTAGTGTACAATAGCTTAATTACTGAATAGCCTTCCATAGATCGACTTTGTTGTCTTCAGGATTTTCCGGCTCCAAAGAGCTGTAATCCTTTATTGTCTGCTTAGCCGCAAACCATACAACTTCACTCATATAGTGACGTAACTCGTCAATTTGTACTTCTTCCTGTTTCTCACCAAGGACAGTAAAAATAGTATCTTCTACATCATATACGGTAAGTTTTTGTTCCGAAAGACTTAGCTCGCTCAATATTATTCCCAATGTGTTGGTTAGGTCTTCTAATTCCGCATAAGCATAGCTGTCAGTTCCGGCAGGATAACTCATATAATTGTACTCTTTTACTTCCTGCTCATTTCCTGCCCAATTATGACTTCTTTTGTAAAACTCCACGCGTTTTTGGGCAAAATCAAGGAATTTTTTTGCATAAAGTCTGTCTAAATCGGATTTCACCCACTCCTCATCTAATTTAGTCGTCACTTTTTCTGTTTTACGAGCTTTTGCTTCAATTATGCTGTTATGAGCCTTTACAAAATGGTCCGCAAATGCACCAACAGCCGGTATAATATCATTGTTAACCACCGGAACAAGAGCATACGTATCTGCTCCCGTCCTCTCTGTTCGCACTTCCAATAACTGATCGGATGCCGCCATTCCCGTAGATGCCATTAATCCTACAATCATTGTTGCCGTAATAATTTTCTTTTTCATCCCTATAGTTCCTCCTATAACTAAACTCCTACCCTTTTCCGTAAGACAAATTACCCCTTTACAGACCGGTTGTTCAATACATATATTTTACACTATAAAAGTAGACATTAAAAGACCCTCTTGAAATCTGTCTTCGTTTTAGACCAATTTCTTATTTTAAGTCCACCGAAAAAACCTCTTCTGCCGGACCTGTCATAACAACCGTTTTGTCTTTTTCATAGGAAATCACCAATTCTCCCAGATAGAGTTCAACGATTACCTCACGTTTTGTCAGTCCATTCTCAAAAGCGACGACAGCAGATGCACATGATCCCGTGCCACACGCCAAGGTTGCTCCGGCACCTCTCTCCCATGTACGAACTTTGATGCGTCCGTCATCAACGACTTCCACAAAATTTACATTCGTTCCCTTCGGAAAAAGAGGATGTTTCTCTATTTTAGGCCCCAAAGTAGTAACCGGAGCTTCGGTAATATCAGACACAAAAATTTGTGTATGTGGCACACCCAAAAGTATACTATTAGCCTCATATAGCTTTCCGTCCACTTCAATCGGATATTTAAAAACCTTGTTTTCCTTCAACAATATAGGCACATCGCCAGGTTCAAAGGAAGGTTTTCCCATTTGGACGGCAATTTGTTTAACCTCTCCATCAACTATGAGCAAAGAAGGCTCCACTATGCCGGCCAATGTTTCTACCGTCATGTGTTCCTTTTTCACCACATCATGATCAAATACGTATTTTGCAAAACAACGCATTCCGTTTCCACACATTTCGGCTTCGCTCCCGTCAGCGTTAAAAATGCGCATACCTATATCTGCTACAGACGAAGGAACGACTACAATTAATCCATCCGCACCGATTCCGGTTTGGCGATGGCAGAGTTGTTTTGCCAATGTAGCATACTCGTCTCTTTTTATTTCTTTCTCTTCTATAATAAGGAAGTCATTTCCCAATCCATGCAATTTAACGACTTTCATAGCGATACTCCTTTTCAAAAATTATACATGGTACTTATTTTACCTTACTTTGCTAAAAAATTCTATAGAAATTTTAGAAAACACCTTTCTCATTATAAAAATACGAGGGCAACGGACTTTTCTTGTCCGTTGCCCTATCATTTGTCCTCTTTTATTATCGCCCTATTTTCCGCGACCTTTTGCATCTAAAATATGCGTAATGGGACGCCTTGCTCTCGGTTCTTGCAAAATCTCCGCCCAAATAATACCCTTTTCTATCGCTACCGGACTAAATCGAATACGCCTTTTTTCTGTGCCGAAAGAGATTTCTGTTCCGAATATCTTTTCTTTTTTAATCCCTCAATCTCCACAGTCTCTTCGTCCATGACAGAAAGAACCCTCT
>JBHAEC010000065.1:0-7924 GCA_041855385.1 Veillonellaceae bacterium | reverse complement strand
TTTTGTACATCCCATTTTTTAATGAGCAACGCTTCTTCATAGGAGGGAGCTGTATATATCTCTTCTCCTAAGGGTGAGTAAAACCCGGACAGTCCTTCCATGACATAAAAGTTTTTTCCTTTATTTTGTATTCCTACCGCATTGGCATAGAGTAAAGAGGACGGTAGTGGATTGTCTTTTGCTATGGGAGATCTTGCTTTGCCCAAAAAATATGGTGTAGCGGCGCATTTAACATATAAATTTGCAGGGGGTAAAGAAGTATTAAAATAAGGAGCAACGGAGAGCGTTTCTTCGCCGAAAGTAAATTCCCAGGCCTTACTTGTAACGGGATCTATATAAGATATATCTTCCTCTTGTAATGCCTTAAGGAAAGGATCTCCATTGAAAACAGGAGAAGGGCTTGCGATTTGATATAGTTTATCTTCTCCTTTAGGGGGAAAGAGTTTACCTTGTTTTGAAGCCCAAACAGCTTTATATAAGGTGCGGTTTTTTCCGTGTGTTATCATATTCTCTTTAATAGCAATATTTCCAAAGATAAGAGATAACTCTCCCGCATAAGAAGCAATTTCTTCACCAAACTGTAGACAGTCTTCTACAAAGGCGGAATCATGCCATGTATTTCCTAAAAAGGTGCCACTTAAACAGAGTTCGGGAAGAATTAATAATTGAGCTCCTTTTTCTTTGGCCTCGTCAATGAGATGAAAAATAGCATTTCTGTTCTTTCTCGGTTGTCCCGGTCTTACAATCATCTGAGCAATAGCGATAGTAATCATAATTCCATGAAGGTGTCATAAGAAAACGTTGCTTATAAAAGCGGTTTTCACCTTAACCTCTTCCTCCTTTTCTGCAATATGGAAAACCTATATACCCTTATTATAGCTAATGAATAATGAAACAACAAATTGGTTATTTGAGAGAGTGAAATATTTCTACTAATACTGTATAATTAGGGTACCTTATTTTGTGCATTAAAGAGGGATAGTCTTTGAATGTTTTATTAAGTACATTGAATGCAAAGTTTATACATTCTTCCTTAGCGTTGCGCTATTTAAAACGATATGCGGCGGAACGTTCTTTGGTGTGCCATATTGAGGAGTATACCATTAATATGCCCATCTTAGATATTGTAGGTCGAATTATGGAGAAAGACTGGCATATTGTCGGCTTTGCCTGTTATATTTGGAACATTGAGATGACACTACATGTGGCTAAAATGCTAAAGGTCATAAAGCCTTCGTTAAAAATAATATTGGGTGGTCCGGAGGTATCATTTACGGCAAAAGAAATTCTAAAAAACCACTCGTATATTGATCATATCGTGCAGGGCGAAGGAGAAGAAGCATTAACCGCATTGTTAAAAGTTTTGACAGAAAATTCTATTATATGCGAAAAGAGCATGGATGATGAAGCCTTGGTTTTTAAGACCGAGATCGACTCTTTACATATTCCGGGAATTTTGAGCCGACGAGGCGATACCATTATAGGGGATGAAATCGTGGTAGAGGTAAAAGACTTATCAACAATTCCCTTCCCATACACAGAGGAAGATATGAAAGAGTTAGGGCATAAAATCGTCTATTATGAAACATCAAGAGGATGTCCATTTTCTTGTCAATACTGTTTATCCGGTAATCGTAATACAGTTCGTTTTTTTCCTCTTGAACGGTGTTTGGAAGAGATAAAGTGGCTTTTAAATCACAAGGTTAAACAAATTAAGTTCGTTGACCGCACATTTAATTGTGCCAAGCGACATCATTTACCTCTTATGGAATTTATGGCATCAGCACAGACGGATACAAACTTTCACCTGGAGATGGAAGCGGACTTAATGGGAGATCAAGAGGTAGAAATACTTACCTCTTCGCCAAAGGGGCAAATTCAGATTGAGGTAGGGGTGCAAAGCACTCATAAAAAAACTTTGGATGCTATTAAGCGCTTTAATAATTGGGGGCAAATAAAGAAGGTAATGATCCCAGTTATTGAAGAAGGCCGTACGCATGTGCACATGGATTTAATTGTCGGACTTCCCTTTGAGGATTATGAGCGATTTAAACAATCTTTTAATGATGTTTTCAGTTTAGGTACTCATGTTCTTCAAATCGGATTTTTAAAGCTGCTGAAGGGATCCGGTGTTCGTCAAATGACCGAACATGAATACATTTATGATGAAGTGGCTCCGTATGAAGTATTAGCTAATAAATATTTGAGTTATGAGCAAATCCGCTTTCTAAAAATTTTTGAGGATGTGTTTGAGCGCTTTTATAATAGTGACAAATTTTCCCATACTTTTAACTGCATACGAATGGTATTAGAAAAAGAGAATCATTGTGCTTTTACTTTTTTTGAGGAGCTTACAAAAGCATGGATGGATAAGCGGTATCATCTGGTTAAATTAAAAGACAGGGACCAAGCCTTATTTTTGTATAACACCTTACCAGTGTTATGGGAAAATCTTTATTTTTCAGAGAAATATCCGCCGAAAATCCTGTTTGAGCTTCTGAAATTGGATATATTATGGACCTTTGAAGGAAAGCTTATTTTAGAAGAAATGGGCTTTAAAGAGAATGGCAGTGATAAAGAAAAAAGAGAAGCGAGTGAGGCTTTTTGGCGTAAAGAGAGCATCGTACGGCAGTATTTGCCATCCTATTCGTTTAAAGAGTGGGCTCATGTCAGACGATCTTATAGGGAGCTTGAAATTTGCGGAAAAACGCTCCAAATATTGCATCATATTTCAAAGAGAGAAGCTCCAAAGAAGAGACTAAAAGAGACAATAGTCGTAGATATAAAACATAAGGGAAGTTTTTTTGTACGTCCTTCTATTCCTATAGAAAAGAGATGTGAGAGTGAAAGAAATGAAAGCATATAATGTATACTCCGATTTTTTACGGAAAAGATATGGAGAAAAAGTCTATAAAATTCCAATTGCCCTTCCGGTAACCTGCCCGAATCGGGATGGAACGGCCGGAAGAGGGGGATGTGTATTCTGTGGAGAGATCGGTACGGGGTATGAAAACCTTCCGGCACATATGACAGTCCGTATGCAGCTTGAAAAAAATATATCTCATATCGCTCCGAAGTATAAAGCTTATAAATACATTCCCTACTATCAAAATTTTAGCAATACTTATTTGCCCATCGAGCAATTTAAAGCTTATATGGAAGAGGGGTGTATTCCTTCCACGGTAGGAATTGCTATTGCCACCAGGCCGGACTGTATTCACGAAGACTACTTGGATGTATTACAGAGTATAAGAAAGATGTACGGTGTTGATATTTACTTGGAACTGGGACTTCAAAGTATTAATCATCATACCCTGGAAAAGATTAATCGTGGCCATAGTTTGGCTGAATACATTGATGCAGTGTTACGAATTAAAAAATATGGTTTTTCTGTTTGTACCCATATGATTGTCAATTTGCCGTGGGACACTATGGAAGATACCATTGAGGGCGCAAAAATTATTTCCGCCTTGGGAGTGGACCAGGTAAAATTGCACGCCTTGTATATTGTAAAAAATACACTTATGGCAAAATGGTATGAAGATAAAAAAATAGAACTTATTTCATCTGATGCCTATGTGGAAAGAGTGATACAATTTCTTCTGTATTTGGATAATCAAGTCGTAGTGCAGAGACTGATAGGTAGAGCTCCGGAAGAAAATACACTTTTTACGAACTGGTCTATGGGCTGGTGGAGAATTCAGGAACAAATAGAAAAGAGAATGGAAGCTGATGGGTTATTCCAAGGTATGAAATGTGATTATTTGCACGGAAAAACGGTGCGCAAATTCTTGTAAGGAGCTTTTATGAGTACAGTAAGCTTTAAGTTTCCCAACTATAATGCAGCCATTGCTGTGTTGGGACATAAGGATAAGCATTTAAAAATGCTGATAAACAGTTTTCCCTGTCATGTAGTGGGACGTAGCGGGGAGTTACAATTTGACGGAGATAAGAATTCCATTGATAAGATTATCGGCATTTTGGAAGAGTTGGTATTTCTTTATGAAGAAGGTGACAATATAACCGAGCAACAGGTATCAACGGCTATTCGTATGGTAAAGAGCGGAAAAGAAGACCTTTTACATGAGATTTACAACGACACTGTCAATGTAACAATGAAAGGGCAAGTGATAAAACCGAAAACAGAGGGACAAAAAACATATGTAGACAGTATTCGCAAGAATACAGTTACCTTTGGAATCGGACCTGCCGGTACGGGAAAGACCTTTTTGGCCGTTACCTTGGCGGCTTTTTATCTAAAGAATCGCGATGTGGAGCGAATTATTCTGACCAGACCGGCTGTAGAAGCGGGGGAAAAACTGGGATATTTACCCGGAGATTTACAAGAGAAGGTGGATCCCTATTTGCGCCCTTTATATGATGCTTTACATAACTTGTTTGGTATGGAACAGGTGCAGCGATTTATGATGAGAGGTATGATTGAAGTAGCTCCTTTGGCATACATGAGAGGGCGAACCTTGGAAAATGCCTTTGTTATTTTGGATGAAGCGCAGAATACAACGCCTGAACAAATGAAAATGTTTCTAACGAGGCTTGGAAATAATTCGAAAATGGTGGTGAACGGAGATATTACACAAATTGATCTTCCCGGACGTACGCCATCCGGTCTTATTGAAGCGCAACGAATCTTAAAGGATATCTCCGGTATTCGCATGGTACGGTTTAGCGAAAAGGATGTTGTACGGCACGATTTAGTTGCTAAGATTATTAAAGCCTATGAAGAACATTCTACAAATCGCTCAAGAGAAGTTGATAAAGAAGACATAAGTGATAAGGACTAAACTTCGACGATAATAAGGAATATAGAAAACAGATAAGGGATAATATGGAAATAACAATTAGCTTTGCTGATGAAAAATTGTATAATAAAGAGTATGAAGATATTGTAAATAATGTTGTTTCTGAAGTGGCGAAGGCCTATGGTTTGGATGATGAAGAGGAGCTGGGGATACTACTTTGTAATAATGCTTATATCCACAGGCTGAATAAAGAGTATCGGCAAGTGGATGCTCCCACGGATGTACTTTCTTTTTCTTTAAATGAAGGGGATGTAGTCGAGGCTGGAGCAGCCTCTCGCCTTTTGGGGGATATTATTATCTCTCTTGAGCGGGCAAAAGAGCAGGCTGAGGAATTCGGACATAGTATGGAACGTGAACTTGCCTATTTGACGGTTCACGGATGCCTTCATATTTTAGGATATGATCATATGGAAGAAGAAGAAAAGAAGGAAATGCGAAAAGAAGAAGAATATATTTTAGGTCGATTACAGTATTTAAGAGAGGACGAACCTTACTGTGAATAATGAAAAATTCAAGGCCGGATTTGTTGCTGTTGTAGGAAGGCCGAATGCGGGCAAGTCAACATTGATTAATGCTCTCATAGGCGATAAAATCGCCATAGTGTCCGATAAAGCACAAACGACGAGAAACCGTATAATTTGTGTATATACGGATGAAAGAAAACAAGTTGTCTTTATGGACACCCCGGGAGTGCACAAACCTAAACATAAATTAGGAGAGTTCATGGTTGATGCGGCGATTACTTCTTTAAAAGAGGTGGAGCTGGTACTCTTTGTTGTGGATGGTAAAGAAAAACGAGGCCCCGGGGATAATTTTATTATTGAACAACTTAAAAAAGTCAGTGTGCCGGTATTTTTGGTTGTAAACAAAATTGACGAGATGGATCGAGATTTGGTTCTGCGGCGGATTATGGATTTTAATGACGCCTTTCCATTTAGTGAGATTATTCCGATTTCGGCGAAAGAACAAGAAAATTTGGATACTCTTATGAATTGTATTGAGGAAAAACTGCCGTTAGGACCACACTATTTTCCGGCAGATATGATTACGGATCAACCGGAAAGGCTTATTATTGGAGAAATCATTCGAGAAAAAATTCTTATTCACACCAGAGAAGAGATTCCTCACGCTATAGCTACGGATATTGAAGAGATAAGCACAAGAGAAGACGGAACTACATATA
Organism: Veillonellaceae bacterium; assembly: GCA_041855385.1. Taxonomy (GTDB): domain Bacteria; phylum Bacillota; class Negativicutes; order Veillonellales; family Veillonellaceae; genus JBHAEC01. The sequence continues at coordinate 1,921 of JBHAEC010000065.1, read as the reverse complement.
TTAGGGCTACAGTGTACTGTGAAAGGGATTCCCAAAAGGGCATCATTATCGGAAAACAGGGGTCTCTTCTAAAGCAATTGGGCAAGGAGGCTCGAAACGATATCCAAAGACTTTTAGCCACGAAAGTGTATTTGGATTTGTGGGTAAAGGTAAAAAAAGACTGGCGTAACAAGTCAGGTATGTTGGCAGAATTGGGATACAGGAATTAAAGGATCTGTTTTATAAAAAGGAGTTGAGGACTTATCGGACCCCACGGGTTTGGCATGACCGCATTATTAATTACATTTATGATATCCTTGGCGGCTATCGGTTTTTTTGTATTGGCCAAATTTTCCTTTGCCCGCCTTGGGAAAGATCATGTTTCGGAAATAGAGGGACTTAGTGAAGAAAAGAAGGAATTTCTCTATCGTTTATATTCTAAGCCTTCAGTATTTATAAATACGGCACAATTCTATATCATAGTATTTACAATGATTATCTCTTACGTGTCGTTTTTTATCCTTCCTTTTTTTGAAAGTGGCATAGGGAAGATTCTACCGCCGCTGGGATTAGGCGGGCATCTTCTTTCTATTGTATTGCTTACGCTTTTGTTTTCCGGTTTAATTTTGATTTTTGGCGAAATATTGCCGAAAGCACTTGGACTTTCGTTTCCGGAACGATTTATTTTTTCTTCTGCATCTTTGGTATACATGGCAGGAAAAGCAGTTATGCCCTTTGTCTGGATTTGCGACAGAATCGGACAAGTTTTTCTCGGCCTTTTGGGAACAAAGTTTTCAACGGAAGTGGATCTTGTTCATACAGAAGAAGAGATTCGTATGTTGGTCAACCGCAGTCATATGGAAGGAACCATTGATTCCTTGGAAAGTGAGCTTATTGACAATGTATTTGATTTTGTCGATCGCCTTGCCAAAGAGGTTATGGTGCCAAGGCAGGATATGGTTTGTCTCTATCTTGAAGATGATTTTGAAGAAAATATGAAAATTATCCGTGAATCCCGACATAGTCGATATCCTCTGTGTATGGGAGATAAGGATCACATCTTAGGACTTGTCCATGTAAAAGATATAATGGATCAACAGGAGCTTGGACCTGTGGATCTACGCAATATTCGTCGTGATATCCTGACAGTACCGGAAGTGATGCGCATATCTTACTTACTCCAGTTTATGCGCCGAAGAAGAACCTATTTTGCTGTTGTAGTGGATGAATACGGCGGTACGGTGGGAATGATTGGGCTTGAAGATATTATGTCGGAGCTTGTAGGCGATATACAGGATGAGAACGAAGAAAAACGTGAACCTATAGTGGCTTTAGAAGACGGAGCCTATGAGTTTGATGGCAAAGTTCTTCTTGATGAAGTGGAAGATACGTTAGGTGTAGAAATTAGCGAAGCCGACGAGGACACCATTGGCGGTTATGTATTCGGTCTTTTAGGGCGTACCCCGATGGTTGGAGACGAAGTAGAGGTTGTCAACACGTTTATTTTTAAAGTGCTTGAATTGCAGGGCTATCGTATTGTACGCGTCATGGTAACTCCGATCCGAATTGATGAGAAAGAGGATGAGGAATAATGGACTCTTTTTTCACCGGTGGCAACTGGGAAGCTATTGTACTTAGAAAAAAGAAATACAAAGACTCGACAGACTTTACTTTCTTTACAAAGGAAAGAGGCATTATCTCCTGTCGTCTTTCCAATCGAAGAATCTATTCTTTTAAAGGTAGCGGGTATCTGCAACCTTTCAGTCATGTTATCGTTACCGTGAGAGAAGATGGGGGGAATTATCAACTTTTGCAGCTTGACGGCCTACAATCCGCCAAACGTGTGGGAGATAGTTTGTTGTCCATTTCTTATACATCCTTGGTTGTTGAACTTTTAATCAAACTCTTTAAAGAGGATGGAAGGGAAAAGAGTGTTTTCCCA
>JBHAEC010000064.1:0-30812 GCA_041855385.1 Veillonellaceae bacterium | reverse complement strand
TTCAGTAAAGAAGGACAGCCTGTTTCGCTTCCACGAAAAACCGAATCCCGCATGTCCCGTCGGAAGGAACATACATGCCGTTTTGGATAATACTTTAGAGGTAATACAGTCTAAAATGGAAGAAGAGCTGAGGAGGCATACCATAGCTGATGTTGAAGCGAGCTTGAAGGCGCTGTTAAGTGAAGCATTGTAATAAAACCCCCTACCCAAGATTTTCTTGGGAGGGGGTTTTTGTGTTTCTTCTAAACTTTACATATTCTTTACAAAACTTATATATCAGGATTTACATAACGTTCCTATACTAAAATTACAAAGTGAGAAAGTGACAGTATGTTTATGTTAAGTAAGCAGGAAGTAATATTACAAAGTGAGAAAGTGACAGTATGTTTATGTTAAGTAAGCAGGAAGTAATGTATTTTCAGAAAAAGCAAAACATTTTAAGTCGATGAGGAGATGTTAAGATGAAGATTAGCAAAGTTGCAACGCTCGTGTTGGCAGGATTAATGGTTATGGGAGCAGCCGGTTGCGGAGGTGGACAAAAAGCAGATAATAAAGGCTCTGTACTAAAGGGGGCGATTAGTGCGGCCGGATCTTCGGCAATGCTACCGTTGGTAAAGGATGCGGCAAAAGATTTTAAAACAAAGCATCCTGATGTTTCTATCACTTTGAACGGCGGTGGTTCCGGGACAGGTTTAAAGCAGGTGTCCGACGGAACTGTAACCATTGGTAATTCCGATGTGGCGGCGGAAACAAAGCTTTCTAAAGAAAAAGCGGCGGAACTAAAGGATCATCGTGTAGCAATCGTAACCATGGCTCCTGTTATTAATAAGGAAGTAGGTGCATCGGTTAAATCCCTAACTAAACAGCAGTTGGCAGATATTTTTACGGGAAAGATTACGAATTGGAGTGCTGTCGGAGGACCGGATGAAGAAATTATATTGGTAAGTCGTCCAACTACATCAGGTACCAGAGGACTATTTAAAGAGTTTGCTCTTGGGGGACAAGAGGAGGCAACAAACAAATCTCTTGAAACAGATGATTCCGGCACATTATTACAAAGTGTGGCGAGCAATAAAGGTGCTATCGGTTATGTAGCATTACCATACCTTCTAAACAATGATAAAGTGGCTAAAGTAGCGATTGATGGCGTAGAGCCAAGCTTGGAGAACACATATAACGGACAATACCCTGTGTGGGGATATGAGCATATGTATACAAAGGGAGATCCTACCGGTGTTGCGAAAGCCTTTATTGAATTTATCATGTCAGATGAGTATGGCAAAAAACTGGAAGCACAAGGTTACGGTGTAGCCTCTAAAATGAAGGTTTCTCGTTAATTCATTTACTATATGGTGTGGCGAGATGGGGTTTCGCTACATTGGTGAAAAGGAGGCCGGCCTGAAATAAAGCCGGTTTTCTTTTCTATTAGCTTTTGTTAAATGAATTTGGGAGGGTTTATGTGCAACAATGGTTCTATGATCCGGCAGGATCGTTTTTGGCAATATGTTATTACAGCCGGCGGACTGTTTATGATCGTATTGACGGTGGCCATCGGTGTATTTTTGTTGTTTAGAGGCTCCGCAACTTTTTTTGTTTATGACCACAGTATATGGGAATTTTTATTTTCCTCTCAATGGTCTCCTGCCGATACGGCGGAAGGTGGAGGCAAGGTAGGTGCAGCTGTTTATATTTACGGGTCTATCTTAATTTGTGGATTAGCTCTGCTTATTTCTACACCTTTCAGTTTGGGAGCGGCAATTTTTATGACAGAAATATCCCCGCGATTCGGGCGGGCAGTTTTACAACCCACGGTGGAAATATTCGTAGGGATACCGTCCGTTGTATACGGCTGGGTTGGGTTAACGGTAGTGGTGCCGAAAATCAAAGAGATCTTTGATGTGCCCACAGGGTTTTCTGTTCTGGCCGCCGCTATCGTTCTGGCAGTAATGATATTTCCGACTATTACTTCGGTAGCGGCAGACGCACTTCGCAGTGTGTCTCAAACTTACCGTCAAGCTGCATATGGTTTAGGTTCTACCCGTTGGCAGGTCATTTATAAAATTGTTATCCCCGCTGCCGTTAACGGAATTCTTACAGGTATTATTCTCGGCTTGGCAAGAGCTTTTGGAGAAGCCTTGGCAGTGGCGATGGTCATCGGTAAGATGAGGGCATTTCCTACCTCTTTGCTTTCGCCGACTACAAATTTAACATCGGCTATTGCTTCCGATATGGGCGGTGCGATGGAAGGTGGAGAATACAATATGGCCTTATGGACGATGGCGCTATTGTTATTTCTTATTTCATTATTGTTTATTTTTCTAATTCACTATGTATCGGAGAAGGGGGTGAACATAAATGGAAGGTAGTACTTTTCCTTCGGATGCATTGCCCGTAGCAAGTATCAGGGCAAAGCGATGGGATAAGATTATGACCATTTTGTTTTATATAATAGCTCTCTTTTTTCTCGTTTTATTAGCTTCTTTTGCTATATACATTATGACTAAGGGATTTATGGGATTTTCTATGGATCTCATGGCTTTTGATGAAACAGGTATAGGAAATCAGCTCTTTAATACCATTTATCTTGTGGTGCTGTCTTTGCTGATCAGTGTACCGCTGGGAGTTGTATCGGGTATTTACATGGCAGAATATGCAAAGGCAAACAGGGCGACAAAAATATTGCGCATGTCCATAGAGACATTGTCGTCACTTCCCTCTATTGTGGTGGGGCTTTTCGGATATCTTGTATTTATAGTAATGACCGGAGCTCAGTGGAATCTGTTTGCCGGAGCCTTGGCCGTGTCGATTTTAAGCCTGCCTATTATTGCAACCACAACCGAAGATGCGTTTCGCTCTCTTCCGGACGGATATAAGAAAGGTAGTTTCGGTCTTGGCGCTACGAAATGGCAAACCATTTGGATGGTTCTTCTTCCTGCTTGTATTCCTCAAATTGTGACAGGCGTGATTTTGGCGGCAGGGCGAGCCTTTGGTGAAGCTGCGGCACTGATGTTTACCGCCGGTATGAGCACAGATATTAATTGGAACAGCACGGATATAACATCTCCCACTAATCCCTTCAATCCTTTCAGGCCGGGGGAAACGCTGGCTCTTCAAATATGGGCATCTCGAACGGAAGCGCTAGCAACCAATGCGGAACAAATAGCAAATCTTTGTGCTGCCCTACTTATGGTTTTGGTATTTGCTTTTACCTTGGGGGCAAGATATTTAAGTCGACGGATGAACCGAAAAATGGTAGGAGAAGGCAGGTAATCTGTGATGACATATTTTATAGAAGTAAAGAGTGGCAAAAGCAGGAGATAATAGGATGAGTGATCAAAAGAGTAAATTTACTATAGAGAATCTTGATCTATACTACGGTGCGTTTCAGGCACTGAAAAAGATTAGCATGGACATCAATGAAAAAGAAGTGACAGCACTTATTGGACCGTCGGGTTGCGGTAAATCTACATTTTTAAAAACATTGAACCGCATGAATGATTTGGAGCCTAATGTGCGCATTGACGGATGTGTTTTTCTGGACGGAGTAAATATTTTTACAGAAATGGATGCGATAACGTTGCGTCATCGGGTGGGGATGGTATTTCAGCAACCGAATCCTTTCCCAAAGAGTATTTATGATAATATTGCTTACGGACCCCGTATTAAGGGGATAACACAAAAGGGAGAACTTGATGAAATTGTGGAACGCAGTCTTAAACAGGCGGTTATATGGGATGAGGTCAAGGATCGATTAAAAAAATCGGCTCTCGGGCTTTCAGGCGGGCAACAACAACGCTTATGCATTGCCAGAACATTAGCAACACAGCCGGAAGTTATTCTTATGGATGAACCGACAAGTGCTCTCGATCCTATTTCTACATTGAAAATTGAAGAATTGGTGCTGGAACTTAAAAAGGAGTATACTATTGTTATCGTGACACATAACATGCAACAGGCGAGCCGCATCTCGGATAAAACGGCGTTTTTTCTTTTGGGAGATTTAATGGAATATAATACGACGGAAGCAATTTTTACCAATCCGAGTCATCCGAAAACGGAAGAATATATTACGGGGCGTTTTGGATAATGTATCTCCGGTGAAGGTGAATACTGTAGTTTGCATATGTGCGGCAGAAATGAGGCGAAGAATGAGAACGAGATTTGATGAAGAATTGAAACAGGTAAGGGCAGAGTTCATTGATATGGCTGCTTTAGCGGATAAAGCATTGGCTCTTTGTATAGGAGCGATGGAAGATAAGGCATATGAGGAATTGATTAAGGTAAAACACATTGATAATGAAGTAGCTCAATATGAGCGCATCATCGAACGGCGATGCCTTTTGCTATTGCTTTACCAACAACCGGTAGCAACAGATTTGCGAATGATTTCATCTCTTATGAAGATGATCAGAGATATTCGGCATCTGTCGGATCAAGCGGACGCAGTGGCACATCTCATTTCCGCAAACAAGGAGAAAATTAACTACGGGGAAATTTCCCAGCTTGTAGAAATGGGGAAAATGGTACAGGCTATGGCATATGATGCTGTTCATGCTTTTTCGCTTCGAGATGAGAAACTGGCTCGTCATGTTATTGCTAGAGATGATATGGTGGATGAGGCCTTTTTAAAGGTAAAAAAACTATTTATTAAGGGCCTGAAAAATGATTCCTTCAAAGCCGGTGCTGCTGTAGATGGACTCATGATTTCAAAATACTTTGAAAAAATCGGTGATTATGCGGTGGAAGTTGCCGCATGGACAATTTTTATGATAACTGCTGTTCCTGTAGAGGAACAAGGATTGTAGTTGGGAGGATCATATGGCAAAGAAGAAGGCCATCTTCTGTGTAGAGGACGAAGAGAGTATTCGAGGACTGATTTCTTATGTGCTCAGTAATCACGATTTTGATGTACAGACTTTTGCGGAAGGAAGATCTTTTTGGCAAAAAATGGAAACAGAAAGACCGGACTTAATTCTTCTTGACATTATGCTTGAGGGAGAGGATGGACTGTCCATACTCAGTCGTTTACGAGAGAATCTGAAATACCGAGATATCCCCGTTATCATGTTAACAGCTAAAACAGAAGAGTTTGATGTAGTCCAGGGCCTTGATCGAGGTGCCGATGATTATATAACAAAGCCCTTCGGTGTGGTAGAATTGGTATCTCGGATTAAAGCGGTATTGCGCCGTTCTTCGCCGAAAAAGGGGATTGAGCCTGTTGTGCAATATGGGAACTTGACGATAAATAAAAAAGCCCATGTGGTAATGTTGGGAAAAGAAATTGTTGAATTGACGCTGAAGGAATTCGACCTGCTTTTATACCTTATTGCTCATGAAGGAATGGTGCTGACAAGGGAGCAGCTGATGAATGGTGTATGGGGATTTCAGTATGAAGGGGAGTCGCGCACGGTAGATATGCATATCATGACACTGAGAAATAAGCTGAAAAAGGCCGGATATTTTATTAAAACGGTACGGGGTGTAGGTTACCGTTGGGAGGGAAAATAGATGAGGCGCAAGTTATTCCGCAGTCTTTTTGGATTTGGTATGCTTTGTATTTTGTTGGTGACAACACTGTTTTCCTCGATCATTTATAATGCATGGGAAGAAGATTTTCATCAGGCATTACAAGCTGAGGTGGCTACCATAGCCGCTTATTCGGAAATACAGCCATTGTCCAAGGATGTGCTGCAACAAATTGGAAATCGCACGGGGGGGATGTTACGTCTGACCTGGATTTCTCCGGACGGAAAGGTGCTGTTTGACTCTAACTCAGATGCGGCTAAAATGGAGAACCACTTGGCGCGCCCCGAAGTAAAGCAGGCATTGCAGTCCGGCGAAGGACGCAGTATTCGGGATTCGTCTACTTTGCAACAAACTAATTACTACGAGGCTCTTCGTCTTCATGACGGATCGGTTTTGCGGGTAGCAAAGGTGGGGAAAAATATCTATTCTATGCTCTTTGCCATTGTGCCGGGCATGAGCATTTTACTTGTGGGGATGACGGTCCTTTGCTTTTACATGGCAAAAAGGCTTACTCAGAACTTAGTTGATCCGGTAGAAAAGGCAATCCAGCAGTGGGTACGGGGAGATCGCAAAGAAAATATTGTCGGTTTTTCTACGGAATATGATGAAATTGGGCCCTTGATTGCACTGTTGGACACACAGCAGGCTTTTATTGATGCATCGGTGAGCACCATTGAGGAGGAACGCAATACGCTTCGCTCTATGATGGAAGATTTAAATGAGGGGATATTGCTGGCGGATTGTGATGGAAAAGTGTTGGCCTATAACGAACGAATAAAGCAGTTTTTTCATATGGATCGAGATCAATCCTTAGAAGGAGTATCGCTCCATGAACTTTCCCATGAAGCAAATTGGCTTAATCAAGTAAAGCGGGCTGCTGAAGAGGGAATGCCCGGATGGTATCAATATGAGTCCGGAGGACGATACTTTAAGGTAATGTTCAATGTGATGGAAGCGGAAGAGCGAAAAGGTCGTATTTTAGTTATTGTAATGGATGAAACAGAAACTTATGTGGCGCAGAAAAGGCGTTATGAGTTTACATCCAATGTATCGCATGAGCTTAAGACTCCTCTTACCACGATTAGCGGTTATGCTGAAGTATTGGCCAATGAGCTGTACCGAAAAAAATCCGATGTGAAAGAGTTAGGCAAACATATATATGGGGCAGCGCAACACATGCTTGAATTGATAGAAAGTATTATGCATCTTTCGAAAGTGGAAGAAAACAAGATGGATATCCCCTTCGAGGAGCTGTCTATATATCAACTGGCTGAAGAGGCGTGGAAGCGTCTAGATAGGAAGCATGACGGCCGAAATATTTCTTTTTCTATTTTTGGAGATGTGATGGTATACGGCAATAAAAAGCTGCTACAGGAGGTATTTACTAACCTTTTGGATAATGCCATTAAATTTGGTGGTGAAGATAACCAGATTACGGTTACCGCAAATAAAAAGAACAATTTGGCTATTATTGCCATTGCGGATCAGGGGGAAGGAATTTCCGGAGATAAAATATCTCGAGTGTTTGAACGCTTTTATCAAACAGATGAAAGTCGAAATAGCAAAAGGGAAGGAAGTGGAATCGGTCTTTCCTTAGTGAAGCATATTTTGGAGATCCATCACGGAACCATCAAGGTGGACAGTAAAATGGGAGAAGGATCCACTTTTACCATAACTTTACCGAAGGGGCAAGATTAAAAATACTGTCCTATTATTTACATCCACCCGATAAATACCGTATACTAATATGGTAATCTTTTTATTGGGGGACGAATCCTATGGAATTATTGTTTTTACTATTGCCCTTTGTTATAGCCGGTTTTGTAGCGGCCTTCTTTTCTCGGTTTACCGGCGCCGCTATGACCATGTTATTGGCTCCGTTTGTTTTGTACCTTGGCGCTTCGCCTATGGAGCTGCTCGTTTTTATGCTTACTTTCATTGTGTATAACAATTTCACATTAGAAACACAAGCCGTGCGGTTAAAGACGAAGGAACTCACCTTCTTTAAGGGATGGAAAATTGCCATTCCCCTTCTGCTTACGGCAGGTTTGATTTTTGTTAAACCGTTTCTCGCTATGACTTTGTTCATCGTTGCCTTTATCTTGGAATTGTCCGCCGCAGTGTACTACCGTATTCCTGCGGACAAAAGGCCGACGGTTAAAGAGGTGCTGGGGCTTATGCTTTCTTCTATCATGGTGACGATGGTAGGGGTTATCGTTTCGGCTTATGTTTTCGGACCTCTCGGATTTGGAGCGGTTATGGCTCCCTATTACTACATTTTCGTAGGGCTCGGGATTTTGGCATATACTTGGTTTGCCTGGTATGCCGGTAAACATCGCCGTGCCTTTGAGGGGAGTTGGAATATGTGGCTGGCAGGCCTTCATATTTTTACGGGATTATTCGGTATTGAAGGATCCTCTTACTATGCCGGGTTGCGACGGACCTATCCGAGTAAGGTGGATGGTATGATGGGGATTGTAGCTATCGGAGCCGCTTTTGTGGGGATGATGACTCTCTTTGTTCTTACTCAGCAATTCTCTATGGCCGCTTTAGTGGCGGCAATCGGTGCTGCGATTTGCGTGAGAAGCTTTGGACTTTATGAGTTCAACAATCGAGGAGGATTCTCTTATGTGGCCATCGGCATGATTGTGTTCGTGGTGCTTTGCCTCTACTTGGTACAGCCGGTTCCGCAGGGCTTTGTCGATGTGGAGCAACTGTTTTTGAAGCCATAAATTATAAAAAGAGATATAAGCCGGAAAGATTTTCCGCTTATATCTCTTTTTATGTTTAATGAATTGATGTAGATTATTTTAGGGGTGATTGGACGAAGATGTGTCCGGGTACAGACGGAGGGATTCGGCGATAAGTTGTTGTTCAAGATTATTATTATATTCATCCACTTGAGATCCCAAGGTGAAAAGGTCCCAAATTGTACCGATATAGAGGAACCCTCCCGTAATAAAATACATAAATCCCATAAAGGGGCGGTTAAGATAAAATTTTTGCATACCGTTAACCAATGCGAAGGAGAGTAGCCAGCACAAATAGGCTGTCCCCTTGCTTTTTTCTTTTGCCAATAATCCGGTTTGGACATAATTCTTCTGTGTTGTTGTTAAATGGGTATAGAGTTCAGGTCTCATATTTTACTCCTTTTAGTGAGAAGATGATTCTATAAGTAAAGCTGTAAAGTTTAGTATACTATGGTTATTATACTATGGTTATTATATCACATATATTTGAATATATTTTGTATAAAGTCAGTCAAGTAAAGTATTTTGCATGAAGAAGAACTTTTACTCATAAATGCTCTACAAACTTGGTATACAATTACTGAGAAAGGTTCTTCTTAAGTATTGAAAGATTAAAAAATTGTTAGTATCATATAGTAGAAAGAGTTTGTCTAAATTAGCCTAGTTGAGGTATAAATAGCCTCTGAAAGGAAGGAAATGTATGCACTGCGAGCAAAAATTAACGGACCATATTTATTGGATCGGAAGCAATGATTGGGATACGGAGCGTTTTGAGAATCTATTCCCAATTCCTATGGGAGTGAGCTATAATTCTTACTTTATAGATGATGAGAAAACAGCGGTTATCGATAGCGTTGATGATAGCATTCGTCAAGAATTTTTTGATAATCTCACACATTTGCTAAACGGACGGGAGCTTGATTTTATCGTTATCAACCATATGGAGCCGGATCATTGCTCTACTTTACTTGAAGTCGTGCAGCGCTATCCAAAGGTGCGCATGGTGGGGAACAAAACGACATTCCGCTTATTTGAACAATTTTACGGACATTCATTCCCTGAAAACTACTATGAAGTAAAAGATGGCGATACTATCTCTCTTGGAAAGCATACCTTAAAAAGTTTGACTATGCCGATGGTGCACTGGCCGGAAGTAACCGCTACCTTTGAGGAGACGACGGGGGTTATTTTCTCTGCTGACGCATTCGGTACCTTCGGTACGATAAACGGAAATATTTTTGCCGATCAAATGGATTTTGAACGCGTCTATGAAGATGAGGCGCGCCGTTATTATACGAATATCGTGGGCAAGTACGGAAGCCAGGTACAGAATGCCATCAAAAAGATTCTGCCCCTTGCTCCTAAAATGATTGCACCTCTTCACGGACCGATTTGGAGAACACCGGAAAGCATTAGTTATATGGTGGATAAGTATATGCACTGGAGCACCTATACGGCAGAGAAAAAAGGTGTTGTTATTGCTTTCGGTTCTATGTACGGTAATACAGCGGAAATGGCACAACAATTGGCGAGATTACTTTCTCTAAGAGGCGTGACAGATATAAAAATCTATGACGTATCCAAGACAAATCCTTCTTATATTATTGCAGACGCTTGGAAATACAGTCATCTTGTGTGCATGGCACCTACCTATAATCTGGGGCTCTATCTGTCCATGGCATCTCTCTTGGATGAACTCTTGGCTCTTAATTTCCATGGCCGAAAGGTATCCATCGTCGGGTGCCATTCATGGGCATCGGCGGCGATGAACAAAATGGTGAAAATCTTTACTGAAGAGTTCAAGAATATGGAAATCGTAGGCACCCCACTGGATATAAAGAGCGCTCTTCATGATGAACAACTTCCTTTGTTTGAAGAGTTGGCCGATGCTATTGTGGCATCACTGGATGCGACGGAACTGAGTCTTGAAAAATAGACGGATTCTAAAGTTTTGCCCCATTATGGGACAAGGATAACTTTCAAATAAACAAAAGGCCCTATCCGAGAATGGCGAAATATTTTCTCGGATAGGGTATTTTTATGCTTTTTCTTCAAATAAAGAATCTAGGGTCGTCATGTGGAGGAAGGTGAAATGAATCATTTTGAGCAGTTGAATCATCATAACGGCTCCTGTTCCCTCGCCCAAAGCCATTTGTGCGTGGATGGGAACCATATCTCTATGTAGGCCCGAATAGTGAAGAGCAGCGCTCATACCTCTTTCCCTTGACATGTGGGAAGGGAAGGCGAACATGGAAATATTCGGATTAATAGTATAAGCACAGGCATGGGCAACACAGGAGATATAACCGTCTATGACATAGGGGATCCCTAAAGAGGCACTGGTGAGCATAGAGGAGGTCAAGGCCACGAGATCAAAACCGCCCACATGTTGCAAAATGCTTTCCGGTGTAGACAGATGCTTCGCATGAGTGAAGAGGGCTTTTTTTACAATCTCTGTCTTCTTCTTAAGGGTTTCCGAATCGGCTCCGGAACCGCGACCTACGGTTTCGAAGGGGGCGAGATTGGCCAATGCGGAGAGAACCGCTGCACTGGTGGTAGTGTTTCCGATTCCCATTTCTCCGAAAGAGAAGAGAGTGATGTTTTTCCGGGCCTTTTCTTTAATAAGAGTGGCGGCTCCGTCCCAAACTGTTTGAAACTCCTGTTCCGACATGGCGGGCTCTAAAAGAAAGTTTTTAGTCCCCTTTGCGGCTTTTATGCTACGGCCTATGGGGCTTTCGGAGCAGATTCCCGCGTCTATGACCTCAAAAGGAATCTCGGCACACTCGCATAATCCGCTGATAGCGGCGCCACCCTTTGCCATGTTGATGGCATGGAGCCGGGTAATTTCATGGCTGAAGCCGATATGCCCTTCGCTTACGATACCGTTATCTGCGGCATAGATAAGATGGTAGGGGCGGATTTTTTTGTCCATAGTGCCCCATGATGTACAGAGCTGCTTAAAATATGTTTCCCACAGTCCCATACTTCCGGGAATCATGCAGAGGGAATTTAAATGATTGGCCGTTTTTTGTTCTATCATCATAAAAACCTCATGTATCTAAATTTTAGCTTTGTTTTAGAAAAATACTACACTGATAGTATAGGCGATGTTGCTTTGATAGTATAGAGGAAACCGTAGGAGGATATAAGGCTGATCGGAGTGAGAAAGAAATTGATAAGGTGTAGAACCACAGAAAATTATTAATCATGCATTGACAGTATGTCCGATAATGTGTATCATAATATGGTAACTTATGGAGAGCTGTCCGAGTGGCTTAAGGAGCATGATTGGAAATCATGTGTGCGGTGATACCGTACCCAGGGTTCAAATCCCTGGCTCTCCGCCAGAATAAAAATGACCGTCTGTGTATGCAGGCGGTTTTTTTACTATTGAGGATTTTGCAGGGGCAGTTGTACGTGAGGAAGCGAAATGGACAAAACAACAGCTATAATGAAACGGATAAAAGCCTATTGGACAGAAAGAAGTGCCGCATTTAATGCGGTACGCTTGCAAGAACTAAAAAGTAAAAATGCCCTTGCTTGGGCAGAGAGAATTAAGCCCGGACTGGATCTTTGGTGGGAGAATAATATAAAGTTGATTAAGGAAGAGGATGCCTTTCGCCTTTTGGATGTGGGAACGGGAACGGGATTTTTTCTTTTTCTGCTGGAGCCCTATATTAAGGACCTGGCCAAAATGTATGGGAAAAAGTATGAGCTGATAGGCATTGATGTTTCTCCTGAGATGGTGCAATTGGCAAGAAACAATGCTGCAGATTTTAAGTCACCGGTCAGCTTTTATGAAATGAATGCACAGGCTCTATCTTTTTCCGATTTCTCCTTTCACATGATAGTCAGTCGCAATGTAACATGGACATTAGAGGATGTAGGGAGAGCCTATAGGGAATGGCACCGTGTTCTGATGAAGGGTGGGCAATTATATAATTTTGATTCTCATTACGGACATGTGAATTTTCTGGATGCGAAAAGAGAAAAAGCCGGAGTCCATGCAACGGTTGATGAATGTCTTTTGAAAGAATGCACAGAAATCAAAGATTGTCTGCCCATCAGTAAATGTGAAAGACCGTTGTGGGATATAAATGAACTTCGCCGAATCGGATTTGGGCAGGTTCGTTGTTATGCGGATATTCGCCCTTATGTGCAGGTGGATGAGTCACTTACATATGAAGATTGCCCGATTTTTCAGCTAGAGGCGGTAAAATAATTTACAAGAATGTATGCGTTTTTGGCACTTGAAGAGGATAATATTTTATAAATAGCATAAGGCAAAGGTTTGACACTACCTTTACCTTCTTAGTATCATATTAGACGGTGATATAAATATATAATAATTACTAATCACATTTAGGAGGATTCATGTTTAGTGCTGTTCGAAATAGTATGGCGGAGCAAATCCAAACGACAAGGAATACCTTTAGGGATCCTATCGTAGCTACGGTTGCCGTCAGTACTATTATTGTTTTGTTGATTTTTATCGTTTGGCCTCTGCTGGAAGTGGTTAAGCAGAGCGTTATATCTACAGACGGTACGATGTCGCTTGATGCGTATAAGAATGTCTTTGTCATGAGCGAGACCTATAAGGCGCTTACAAATACATTACTGTTGGGTTTTATTGTGAGTGTGTTGGCGACGGTTATCGGATTTATGTTTGCCTATTGTTCGTCCCATCTCGACATAAGAGGAAAGAAAATTTTTAATCTTATGGCTTTATTGCCCATGGTGTCGCCTCCCTTTTCTGTGGCGTTGTCCATCATTATGCTCTTCGGTAGCCGAGGGCTTATTACTCATGGCCTGTTAGGTATGAGCAATACCAATATATACGGGTTGACGGGGCTTATTTTTGTGCAGACCATATCTTTCTTCCCCATTGCTTTTTTACTATTGGCAGGGATGCTTCGTTCCATCGACTCTTCGGTGGAAGATGCGGCGAGAGATTTGGGATCTTCTAAGTGGAGGACATTTAGCAGTATTACGGTTCCTTTGGTAAGACCGGGGATTGCCAATGCGTTTTTGCTTGTTTTTATCAAGTCGGTAGCGGACTTTGCCAATCCTATGGCCATTGGGGGGAACTTTTCTACCTTGGCATCGCAGGTATATTTGCAAACGATTGGCAGTTATGATATGCAGGGGGGTGCGGCGGTAGCCGTTATTCTCCTCAATATTGCCATTATTTTATTTGTACTATCGAAATACTGGGTGGAAAAGAAAACCTATGTTACCGTATCCGGCAAGGCATCACGTGAGCGTACCATGATTTCCGACCCTTCCGTGGTATGGCCTATAGCAGGATTTTGTTTCCTCATAACAATTGTGGTCATCGCTATTTACGGCCTCATTCCGGTAGCCTCGGTTATCAAGATGTGGGGCGTAGATTATTCCTTTACGCTGAAACACTATGAATATGTCCTTAGTGTAGGAAAGGATGCTATCATTGATACGACTTTGCTTTCTATCGTGTCCACTCCGATTGCGGGTCTTCTGGGGATGATTATTGCCTACCTTGTAGTGCGCAAGAAATTTATCGGACGAGGGTTTATCAATTTTGCCTCCCTACTAAGCATCGCCGTGCCCGGAACAGTTATCGGTATCGGGTACATTTTAACATTTAACGATTATCCCATTCCCCTTACGGGAACGGCGGCTATCCTCATAGCGGCCTTTGTTGTGCGTGCCGTACCCATTGGGATTCGTGCGGGAGTGGCAAGCTTACAGCAAATTGACCCCAGCATTGAAGAGTCAGCGGCCGATTTGGGTGCCAACTCCGGTCGGGTATTTAAGACGATTACACTCCCGCTTATTAAGAGTGCTTTTTTTGGAAGTTTAATCTATTCGTTTATCAGGAGTATGACTTCCATTAGTGCCGTTATTTTCCTGGTGTCTGCAAGCTATAGTTTGCTGACGGTACTCATTTTAGACCAAGTGGAAGATAATCGATTCGGTGTGGCTTCGGCCTTTTCCACGATTCTAATTTTTATCGTCTATATGGCGATTTTGGTGATTAAACAATTATTGAATCGACTGGGTTCACAAAATACGACGTTCAGCATTCAGGATTAGGAGTTTGTAATGGCAAAAGCAGCGAATATAGAGATAAAAAATTTGGTTAAAGAATATGTGTCCCATAATGGAACGGGAAGCTTTTTGGCCGTAGATTCTATTAATGTGTCGATTGAAAGCGGTCAGTTTGTGACGCTTTTAGGGCCTTCCGGGTGCGGAAAAACGACGACTCTGCGCATGATTGCGGGATTTGAAAATGTGACGAGCGGCGAGATTTTGCTTAATGGAGAGTGTATCAATGAGATGACGCCGGATAAGCGCGATTCGGCTATGGTATTTCAAAGTTACGCCCTCTTCCCTCACTACAATGTGTTTGATAATGTGGGATATGGGCTGGTAAACAAGAAACTCCCCAAGGGGGAGATTGAAAAACGGGTAATGGAAATGCTTGAACTCGTGGGTTTGGCAGGGATGGAAAAGAGATTTCCCAACCAACTTTCCGGCGGACAACAACAACGCGTTGCACTGGCCAGAGCCCTTGTTATGGAACCGGCGGTTCTTCTTTTTGACGAACCCCTGTCGAATCTGGATGCAAAGCTTCGCGTATATATGCGCAAGGAAATACGAAAAATTCAGCAACGTATCGGAATTACCAGTATTTATGTAACTCATGATCAATCGGAGGCGATGAGTCTTTCCGACAAAATCATTATCATGAACAAGGGAAAAATAGAGCAGGTGGGGTCACCTGTTGATATTTACCAACACCCGGTGTCTCATTTTGTGGCTGATTTTATCGGCAATGCAAACTTCGTGGATGGAGAGATTATAAGTCGTGATCATGAAGCGGGCAGTGCGGAAATCAAAATGTTGGGAGAGGTGTTTGTCGTTAAGTCTTTAGCAGCAGATTTTGCTGTGGGGGAAACCGTAGAAGTAGTAATTCGTCCGGAGAGTATTGAGGTAGTGGAAGACTCTTCCATTAAAGCGAAGGTTATTTCTTCTACATATATGGGAGCTATGCAGGAGTATGCTCTCACTGTGGGTGACTATGAATTGAATACGGAAACCTATAATCCGAGCGCTAAGAGGGTATTCGGTGCGGGAGATACGGTAGGGATTCGCATTCAAAGCGATAGTTTACATGCAATAAAAAAAGACTAGGAGGAAAGAGGCATGAAGAAAGGTTGGAAAAAGGCGATATGCGTGGCTTTGGCGGCCGTATCGGTCTTTGCTTTTGCGGGTTGCGGAAGCTCAAATAAGGCAAAGGAAGAAGCAGTAGAAAAAGAAGTAACGGTGTATATGGGGGTTGTTGAAGAAGCAGCAAAAGTTATTGCCGCTGAGTTTGAAAAAGACACCGGCATTAAGGTAAAATTTGTTCGAATGAGCGGTGGCGAAACATTGAGCCGTATTCGTGCAGAAAAGAATAATCCGCAAGCCAGCGTGTGGTACGGCGGCAGTGCGGATTCCTACATCATGGCTAAAAAAGAAGGGCTGCTTGAAGCCTATAAATCTCCGGCAGCCGAGAAAATTGCAGCTAACTTCAAGGATCCGGAAGGATACTGGACGGGTATTTATCAAGGCTATTTAGGATTCATTTTGGATGGCAGATATTTTAAGGAAAATAATCTACAACCGCCAAAATCATGGGATGACTTATTAAAACCTGAGTTTACCGGTCAAATCGTGGTAGGGAATCCGGGTACGGCAAGCACCGGTTATGTATTGATTTCTGCTATCGTACAGAGCATGGGCGAAGAAAAAGGGATGGACTATCTTGTAAAACTGGATAAGCAGGTAAAACAGTACACGAAGGCAGGTGCGGCTCCTGCGAGAAGTGCTGCGCTTGGAGAAGCGGCGATCGGCATTACTTACCTGCACAATGGTATCCGTTTGATTAAAGAAGGCAATACGAATGTGGAATTGTCTTTGCCTGAAGAAGGTACGGCTTATGAATTAGGTGCCGTGGCTATTTTAAAAGGCGCACCGCAAAAAGGTGCGGCTAAGAAATTCGTGGATTGGGCATTAAGCAAGAAAGCGCAGGAATTGGGACAGAAGAACAATTCCTATCAATTCTTGACTAATCCTGATGCAAACCCTCCGGCAGAAGCGATGAAGTTTAAGAATGCAAAGCTCATCAATTATGATTTCCAGTGGTCCGGAGATAACCGTGCTCGTTTACTTGAAGAGTGGAATAAGGCGGTAAAGAAATAGAGCACCTTTTGTATGGATGTATTACGTAATATAAAAGCACCGAGAGTGTTCTCGGTGCTTTTTGTTTACATGTCGCCGACTTCAATCTTCATGAGGTCTAAAAAAGCTCTTGCAGCAGGCGTGAGATGGCGATTTTTCTCATGCACGAGGCAGATATCGCGGGTGAGGGAAATCTTATGAAGGGACAGGGATTTAAGTAGCCCTGCCTTTTCCTCTAATGCTACGGCCCTAGGAGAGAGGAAGGAGAATCCCATATTCCGTATAACGGCCTGTTTTATGGCTTCCTGGTGGCTAAGGTGCAGCTGGTGCGGAAAAAGAGGAGAAGAATGCTGCATATCGAGGTGGCCGTGGAGATATTTTGTAAGGGAAGAATTATCTCCCTTGGAGATGAATACTTCGTTTCTCAACTCATCCAAAGTAACGCGTTTTTTCTTGCTCAGGGGATGGTTTGCAGAAACAACTACTTTGATTTCGTCCTGTTTCCACAGGTGCCTGGTAAACCTTTCCTCGTTAATCTCTACGTAGTCAGATAAGAGAATAAACTCCAGTTGGTAATTGTGGAGCATATGCAGAAGATTTTTTGATGAGTTTATCTTCATGTTGACGGTAATGCCCGGATAGGCGGAGCGAAAACTTCGGATCGCATCATGTACCAAGTACACGCCGATAAAGTTCGTTGCACCGAAACCCAGAGTTCCTTCTTCCAGATTTTCAATTTGGCGGATATGTTCGGTCGCATTAACATATGTATTCACGATAGTTTCCGCATAGGGTTTGAAATACTCTCCGTAAATGGTAAGGCTCGAAGTCCGTTTGCTGCGGTTCACTAAAGGAACTTTAAGCTCATGTTCAAGGCTCTGAATTTGCTTGGATAGAGCGGGCTGAGACATATAAAGTTCTTCGGCCGCTTTTGTGAAACTTCCCGCATTGGCAAGGGTTAAAAAAGATTTTAATTTATCTATTTCCATGATGACCTCCGATTTATAACTGTTGGTTATGAATTTCAGAATATAATAGAATTGTATCATAAATGGAAAATAGACTACAATGGGGGCATAGATACAGGTTCGTTACATTTTGTTAAGGAGGGACGTATATGTCGTCGAAAGAAAAGGATAATCTTACAAAAAGTTCGATTATCAGCATTGCGGTAGCCGTAGCCGCATTTTTCATCTTGGGCTACATGCCCATGCCCCCGGGAATGACTCCGGTGAGTCAAAAGGCGATTGCCATGTTTGTGTTTGCACTTATTATGTGGATTATGAAGCCTATTCCTATTTATCAGACTTCTATAATCATCATTTTGTTGTTGCCCCTATTGGGAATCGTAAAAAAGCAGTCCGATGCTTTCGGTACATTGGGATACGACATCATTTGGCTCATGGTGGCGGCGTTTGTGCTCACATCGGCCATGAGCAATTCCAATTTGGGGAAGCGTATAGCCTTGCTTTTGGTAACGAAGTTCGGAAAAACTCCGAAACAAACATTGGCTGTATTGGTATTGGTAAACTTTATTTTAGCCTTCTTTGTACCTTCCACTACGGCTCGGGCTTCACTTATCGTGCCCATCGCCTTGGTTCTGCTGGAAGTGTTTAAGGCGGTTCCCGGAGAAAGTAATTTTGGCCGCTTAATGATGCTTCAAGGGGTGCAAAACAATGCCTTTGCCACATCGGTGGTTATGACTGCTACATCGGCACAGGTGTTGGCACTGGGGTTTATTAAGCAACAGACGGGAGCCAATGTGGGATATATGGATTGGCTTATAGGATCCGCTCCACAAGCGATTTTTACGGCATTAGTCGCCTTTGTAATCGGTCTTAAGCTATACAGCTTTAAGGATGAAGTACAAGGGGGGATGGATGGTGTGCTGGGTAAGTTAAGAGCACAACTTGCTGAAATCGGACCCATGAGTGTTCAGGAGAAGAAGGTAACTGTTATATTTTTGCTCACTCTTTTCCTCTGGGCGACAGGAGATTACCATAAGAGCTGGGTGGGCTTTGAAATCAGCACGGAACAAACGGCCGTTCTTTCTATGCTCCTTTGCTTCTTGCCGGGGATAGGTGTACTTAAGTGGAAGGAAGCCAATATAAAATGGGATTTGATGATTTTCTCCGCCGGCGCCTATGCTATCGGTAATGCGGTGGACAAATCGGGCGGTGCCGCTTGGGCCATTAAAGGTCTTATCAACTCCGTGGGACTGGATAAAATGAGTCATGAACTGGTGGCGATTACTCTCATCTTTATCTCTGTATTCAGCCACCTTATATTTACAAGTAAGACGGTGCGCACCACTATTCTGATTCCGGCAATTATTACATTGGCCCAGCAGCTGGGGATGAATCCTGTGCCTTTGGCCATGACTTGTGCGTTCTCTATCGCTTATACCATTACCTTACCTCCTCATTCCAAGGTTAACACACTTTATTTCGGTACAGGATACTTTGATGTGAAGGACGAATTAATTTACGGTATCATTTCGTGTTTTGTAGCATCCGTAGCGCTTAGCTTGATCTACTTTACATGGATGCAAGTGATTATATAACAAAAGGAAGAGAAAACATGAAGAATAAAGTGTTGTTGATGATAGCCGATGGATTGGGCGATAGGCCCTGTGAAGTTTTGGATTATAAGACGCCTCTCGAAGCAGCGGTAAAACCGAATCTAAATGCCATTGCCACGCAGGGAATCTCGGGGATTATGGATTTGCACGAATGCGGCACCCCGGTGGGCACTGATTTGGGACACATGATTTTGTTTGGCTATGCTCTTCACGATTATCCCGGTCGCGGTCCCATCGAAGCCTTCGGAGAAGGGATAGAGCTTCAGTCCGGGGATGTGGCCTTTCGTGCCAATTTTGCCACACTGGAAGAGGGGATCATTATCGATCGAAGAGCAGGGAGAATCCGTGAAGGGACGAAGGAATTGGCGAAAGCCATTCACGGCTGTTGGGTTGAAGATGTACAGGTTCTTTTCAAGGAGGCTACGGAACATAGAGCCGTGTTGGTGTTAAGGGGGCCCGGGCTGAGTGAAGCGGTAAATGATTCGGATCCCAAGAAAGAGGGTATTCCCTATAGAGAAGTCAAGGCTTTGGATGAGTCGGACGAGGCGGCAAAAACGGCGCGCATCATGAACCGGGTGTTACAGATATGTGCCGAGTTGTTAGAGGGGCACGAGGTTAATATAAGGCGCAAAGAAAGAGGGTTGCTTCCGGCGAACTTTATCCTAACCCGTGGAGCCGGGCTTATGCCGGCCTTGGAGAAGATGACAGAGGCTTTCGGCTTTACAGGGGCATGCGTGGCAGCGGAAAGTACGGTTTTGGGCGCAGCAAAGCTTGCAGGGTTTGAAGCGATTACGGATCCTAAAATGACGGGCAATATGGATACGGATGTGGAGTTAAAGGCGAAATTGGCCATAGAAGCGCTGAAGACATATGATTTTGTCTGCCTTCATTTAAA
Source organism: Veillonellaceae bacterium (assembly GCA_041855385.1). Classification (GTDB taxonomy): domain Bacteria; phylum Bacillota; class Negativicutes; order Veillonellales; family Veillonellaceae; genus JBHAEC01. Next base: position 10,855 of record JBHAEC010000064.1, on the reverse strand, counting down.
GGCTCCGGATTTGATGGGTCATGATAATAATCCTGTGGGCAAGAAAAAAGCGATAGAACTTTTTGATACCATGGTAGGCCATGTTATGAAGAGATTATCAGAAGAGGAATACTCTCGTGTTATCGTGGCAATGGCCGCAGACCATTCTACTCCTTGTGAGAGGAGAGAACATAGCGGCGAACCGGTTCCTGTTGTGATAATGGGAAAACCGATTCGGAAGGATGATGTAACGGAATACGATGAAATAAAGGCGGCAAAAGGGGGGCTTAATCGTCTGACGGGGCGCATGTTTAACCGATTGCTGCTGGATTACCTTGAGGTGACGCCTAAAAGAGGAAACTAGATAATATTTTTGACGAAAGAGGTCAAATAAGTAAGAGGTCCAATCATTAGTGATTGGACCTCTTTTATTGATATTTTTATGTCGAAGAATCCACCTGTTCTTCTTTACAGAAAGGACGGTTTGATTCCGGAATCATCCAGTATGTGAGGATTTACGAAAGGCGAATTTCGTAGGAATGGAGCCGGCACATGAGGTATGTGCACACTGATTTGTGACAGGAAAAGTGAGAGAATGTATACGGCTATGATGACTCCTTTGGAAGGGCTTGCCCTATGGCCGATTTTTCCGGCATTTACTGTATCAAGGCTATAAAAGTTATTTTTTTCTCCGTAGGCATTTTGAAGTTCCGGCCCTTCTTTGAGGGTTAGGTATAGAGCCCATAGGGGGCCGATGCCGGGAAACATAATAATCCATATCCACCATCCGCTTTTTCCGATGTCATGCAACCGCCTTACAGAAAGACAGATGGACGGTATGATAAGGACAATGCAGGCGGCCAAAATGAGAGACATGAAAGATGTCATCTGTAGGGTGGAGTTGGGGGAATCCAGGGGAAGCATGGAGGAAAAGAGGGCGATGAAAAAAATAATCATCTGTTGTGCGGCAATAAATTTAAAGTATTCTCCGCGAGAGGCTCGCCCTGTAAAAGTCCATTTTTTCATAACATGTTTAAAGTTTTCCACAAAGCCTTTCCCGCGGATTCGTTCCAATGCGGCGGGGGGCAACATGGAAATGAGCTCGGGTGTCAGCTGATAGGTGTAGAGAGGTACCGAGAGTTCAGTCTTTACCTCTGCCGCATTTTCCGGTTGTTTGGATTGGATATCCGGCATAGTGGCAGGGGTAAATTCTTCGCCCGCAGATGGGTGTTTTTTACTATGGCGAACAGGCGTGCCGCAGGCGGTACAGAACCGACTGTTCTCTTCTACAGGTTGCCCGCAATTATAACAAAACATATAAATCCTCCTTTTCGGGACAGAATAAATTCCTTGCCTTCATTATACATGAGAGGAGAAAATGTGGATAGAAGAGAAAAGGAGGTTATGGATGTATAAAACTCCTATATTTCGGCAAAAAATCATCAAAACTGCTCAGAAAATATGATATAATATATGGTAACGTTTATTGTGCCCGAATAGGGTTGTTTTAATAAACGCATAGACGGTGAAAAGAAATATACCATGCACTTTAAATAAGGTATGCTCTGCACGAATTTATGTGGAAGGTGGTATCGATGAAAGGGGCAAAAAAGATTTTATCCATGTTGGAAGAAGCCGGATATGAGGCCTACATTGTAGGCGGTGCCGTTCGCGATATTTGCCGAAAAGAAGAGCCCCATGACATTGATGTGGTTACGGATGCGGAGCCGGATGTAGTGATCTCTTTGGCAAAAGAGAAAGATATTCCCTGTACCGATGTGGTGGGGAAGTCCTTCGGCATTGTGGTGTTGCAAGTAGAGGGAATTCCCTATGAGGTAGCTACTTTTCGCAGTGAGCGCTACGGAGAAGACAGCCATCGACCGGAAGAGGTAAAGTTTACCAAAAGTCTTAAAGAAGATTTGAGGCGACGGGATTTTACCATTAACGGTATGGCCATGGATAAATATGGAACCATTTACGACTTCTTCGGCGGACAAAAGGATTTAAAGAAGGGATATATTCGAACTATCGGTGATCCGAAAGAGCGGTTTAAGGAAGATGGTCTGCGAATGTTTAGAGCTTGCCGCTTTGCTTCGCAGCTTGACTTTCTGGTGACAAAGGATACGATGGAGGGGATCAAACACTCTTTGTCTCGAGCGGACGGGTTGTCACAGGAGAGGATTCTTAGAGAAATAGAAGGGATTTTGCTCAGCAAATTTCCGGCGAGAGGATTGGATGTGCTTGTTCAATCCGGTTTAGCCGGTAGGACATGCCGGATTGTAGAGGCAGGTAAAATAAGACAGGAAGACATTTTGCCCGAATTGTCTCATTTGGTTAATCTTCCGCAGATGAAAGAATTTCATGCTTTCGATGCTTGGTATCACACTTTGGCGGTTGTACAGGGCACCCCTTCGGATCTGGTCGTTCGTTGGGCGGCACTTTTTCACGATGTGGCGAAGGGCTTGCCGGGAATACGTGCGATTACAGGGGATCGCATTACCGACCATGGACATGACCAACTGGGGGCTTCTATGGCTTATCGGATATTGACGCGTTTTCGCTATAGGGACAAGATAGCAAGGCGTGTTTCCTGGCTGGTGAAAAATCATATGCGCTTTCATTATTTTGCTCAAAACGAAGAGGCGGATGCCTACAAGTGGATGCGTAAGGAGGCCACCGGCGGAGAGTTTCGCGAAACGGCGGAACTAGTGGAGGCATGCGGACAACTATGTGCGCTTTGCGTAGCCGATGTTATAGGAACGGGTCGTGAAAACTCTTCTGCTAGAGGAACGGCGGCATTTGGAGAATACTTACAAGATATTGCCGGGAAAATGCCTGTTCATTCCAAGGATTTACATTATGATGGACAGCTCATCGCACTTTGCGGTAATCAGGTGAAAGAACACATGGCCTATTTACTGAAACGTGTACAAGACGGACAGGTGGAAAATGAGGAAAAAGCTTTGTATGATGCATTAAAGAGAAGAATAGAGCGTCATGCATAAGGGAGAAGGGTATGTTGAGACGGTTTGAGGTAAGAACGATTCAAAATAGAACATTTTTTATACTGGGAGTCTTGTTTTTGGCTGTGGTGGCACTGATAGTCCGACTTTTCTTCCTTCAAATTGTGGAGGGAAGCAAATATGCCGAGAAAAGTCAGCAACAAATCGAAGAGAGCCGAAAACTGCAGTCTCCCAGGGGAACGATTTATGACAGACATGGTAGACCGCTGGCAGTCAGTGCTATCAGTAAATCTCTTTATGCGGACCCCCATATGCTAAAAGCGGCCAATATCTCTCCTTCGGAAATAGCTCAAAAATTGGCTCCCTATGTTCGTTTGGATGAAGCGTCTTTGGTTGAGAAGCTTTCAGAGGATACGGCGTTTGTGTGGATTGATCGCATGATGGACAAAGAGATGTCCGATGCAGTAGCAAAGATTTTGAAGGAAGATAAAATAGAAGGACTTAATTTTGTGCCGGAAAGCAGGCGCTTTTATCCGAATGGAGAGCTGGCGGCTCAGGTACTTGGATTTGTAGGGATTGACGATAAAGGGCTGGATGGCCTTGAAATGGTTATGGACGATGAGATTAAGGGGGCCATTACAAAAGAATTGGTGGCAACGGATCGCCACGGAAACCCTATTTTCGGATCCGTTCTCTCCCGGTTTAGGCCGGAGAAGGAAAAGAGCGTCACTCTTACCATTGATGCGACCATCCAGTTTATTGCAGAGCGGGCACTCAACAAGGCCATGACGGAGACGAAGGCGGCAGGAGCGAGCATTATTATCATGGATCCGAAGACGGGTGAAATATTGGCCATGGCAAACCGTCCTACTTATGACCCGAATCGCTTCTCCGAAGGTCGTGAGGAGGATTTTACCAATCGATCCGTGGTTAATCTATACGAACCGGGATCCACATTTAAACCCATTGTGGCGGCCAGTGCCCTTGATTCCGGAAAGTGGGCCATTGATGAAGTGTATCATGACCAAGGATCTATAACTGTTTCGGGAGAAACGATTCAAAACTGGGACCGTGAAGCAAACGGTGATGTCCGCCTTATCGATATTTTGAAATATTCTATTAATACAGGTATGGCGTACATTGGTCTCAAGGTCGGTCCGGAACAGTTAACAGAGTATGCAAAACGCTTTGGTTTCGGAAAGCAGACGGATATAGAGCTTCCCGGTGAAGGAGAAGGGATTTTGTTTAATCCTTCGGAAATGAGAGGTATTGATACGGCATCCATGTCAATCGGACAGGGGATAGCGGTAACGCCCCTTCAGATGGTACAGGCCTTCGGTGCGATTGCCAATAACGGCAAGATGGTTAGGCCGCATATTATCCGTTCCGTGAACAGCCCTGACGGAACGGTAGAGCGTGCAACGGAAACGAAGGAAGTTGGACAGCCTATATCGGCGGAAACAGCCAAGATAATCGTAGACATTCTGGAGAAGGAAATTTCGGAAGGTGGCGGTGGCCGTGCGATGGTGGAAGGCTATAAATTTGGCGGAAAAACGGGGACGGCACAAAAGCTGGATACGAAACACGGCGGATACCTGGAAGGACGCTATATAGCATCATTTGTCGGATTCGGGCCCGTGGAGGACGCCAAGTTCGTGGCACTGATAGTAATCGATGATCCCAGTGGCGTATATTATGGCGGACAGATTGCGGCGCCTGTATTTAGGGATATTATGACACAGTTGGTGCGATACTATCAGTTGTCTCCTTCAGTGACGAAAGAGTACGAGGATGCAAAGAAAGAAAGGCCGTCCATTCCTGAGGTGACAAAAGACGAGACGGGGAAGATTATTCTTCCAGACTTTACAGGATGGACATTAGGGGAAGTGAGGCAGTGGTTAAATGAAGCAGGTTTGGTGTTTAAACCGGTAGGAACGGGCTATGCCATTACCCAAGAGGAGCGTAGTGGTACAGCACTGGAGCAAGGAAAATCAGTAACGGTTCATTTTCAACGATGAGGAGTGAGAGGATATGTTAACGGACATTGAAATTGCACAACAAGCAGTACTGGAACCTATAGTAGACATTGCGAAAAAAGTGGGAATTGAAGAAGGGGATTTGGAATTATACGGTAAGTACAAGGCAAAGCTTTCTTATGGACTTCGAAAAAAACTGGAAGATAAACCGGATGGAAAGCTTGTGCTGGTAACCGCTATTTCTCCTACGCCTGCAGGGGAAGGGAAATCAACCACCACGGTAGGTCTTGCTCAAGGGCTCGCAAAATTGGGGAAAAAGGTGGTAGTGGCTCTCCGTGAGCCGTCTCTGGGGCCTTGCATGGGAATAAAGGGCGGTGCTGCCGGTGGCGGGTACTCCCAGGTTGTACCTATGGAGGATATCAACCTACATTTTACCGGTGATTTACATGCCATGACTTGTGCGCACAGCTTGTTGTCGGCTATGCTGGACAATCATTTGCAACAGGGAAATGAGCTCAATATTGATCCGAGACAAATTGTATGGCGCCGTTGCGTAGATATGAACGATCGGGCTCTTAGAAAACTCGTTATCGGACTTGGGGGCAAACTGAATGGTGTCCCTCGGGAAGACGGTTTTGATATTACGGTAGCTTCCGAGATTATGGCAATTATTTGTTTGGCCATGGATATTCCTGACCTCAAGGATCGGCTTAGTAAAATAGTAGTGGCCTATGACTATGACGGAAATCCGGTGACTGCAGGCATGTTAAAGGCACAGGGTGCGATGGCGGCACTTCTAAAGGATGCGCTAAAACCGAATTTGGTGCAGACCTTAGAAGGGGTTCCAGCTCTAATTCATGGAGGACCTTTTGCTAATATTGCACATGGCTGCAACAGTATTCAAGCTACAAAAATGGCACTTAAATTAGGTGATATTGCTATTACGGAAGCCGGTTTCGGTGCAGATCTGGGAGCGGAAAAGTTCTTGGATATTAAGTGTCGATTTGCCGGACTTAAACCGGATGCGGCCGTGCTGGTAGCGACCATTCGTGCTCTTAAGATGCATGGAGGAGTAGCAAAGACAGACTTGGCAGTACCAAATACGGACGCTCTTCGCAGGGGACTTGAAAACCTTAAGAAACACATTGAAAATCTACAAACCTTTGGATTGCCCGTAGTGGTTGCTATTAATGAGTTCCCTACCGATACGGAAGAGGAAATTAAAGTCATTCGCGATGCTTGCGCCCGCTTGGGTGTGCCCGTTGCCTTATCTCAGGTATTTGCCAAAGGCGGCGAGGGCGGAATGGATCTCGGAAAAGCCTTACTGGAAATTTTGGAAACGAAGCAATCAAACTATAGGCCTCTTTACGAGAATCATTTGAGTTTGGTAGATAAAATACGCAAAATCGCCATTACTCTTTATGGTGCGTCAGATGTGGCATTTTCGGCAAAAGCGGCCAAAGATTTGGCTCTTTTCGAAAAACAGGGATACGGAGGTATGCCTATATGCATTGCAAAGACGCAGTATTCTTTCTCTGATGATCCTACCTTGTTAGGTCGGCCGGAAGGATTTACAGTGCAAATTAATGAAGTGAGACTTTCTGCAGGAGCAGGATTTGTGGTGGCGTTAGCGGGATCCGTAATGACCATGCCGGGGTTACCGAAAAGACCGGCAGCGGAAAATATTGATGTAGATGAGGACGGCAATATCAAAGGATTGTTCTAAGGTTGTTGTAAATTTGACAGGAGCTCTTATAGAGCTCCTGTTTAAACAAAAATAAACTGATGGAGAGGGATACAAGATGTTGGAGCTAAAAGGAAAAGCGGTTGCGGACTTTCATAAGGAGATGTTGCGCGAGAAAGTGGCGGCACTGGTAGAGCAGGGCATTCACATTACCATGGGAATCGTGCTTGTAGGAGAGGATATGGCCTCCCAAATGTATGCCTCTTTTATGCAAAAGACGGCAAAGGCTATGGGGTTTGAAGCGACTACTTTTTCTCTTCCGGAAACGGCTTCGCAGGAGGAAGTGGAGGATTTGGTGAAGCGGCTGAATGCTGATAAGAGTATTCACGGTATTCTCCCCATGATGCCTATGCCGAAACATATAGATGTGGAAGCGGTACTGGACTTGATGAGTCCTTTGAAGGATTTGGACGGGCTGACAACAAAAAATGCAGGTCTTATTGCGGTGGGCAAGAAGGGATTTGCTCCTTGTACACCTCGTGCTTGTATGGCTATTTTGGACTACTATCATATTCCCGTTGAAGGAAGAGAAGTGGCCATTATTGGACGCAGTAATGTAGTTGGAAAACCCCTTGCAAGCTTACTTCTCGCCAGAAATGCGACAGTGACGATATGTCACTCGAAAACAGAAGATTTACCGGCTGTGGTAAGGCGTGCGGATATTGTTATTGTGGCTATCGGCAAAGCGGAGTTTGTTAAGGCTCATATGATAAAAGACGGCGCAGTTGTCATTGATGTAGGGATCAATGAGCTAGATGGCAAGACCGTAGGCGATGTAGACTATGATGAGGTGGCTCAAAAGACTTCTGCCATAACTCCGGTTCCGGGAGGCGTGGGGTCCGTAACAACAACGATGATGCTGGAAGCTCTCTGGGAGGCATACCATGCATGAAATGTCCATTGCGGAAGGAATTCTGGATATATGTCTTACGGTACTTAGGGAAAATGAGGGGCAACTCGTTAAGTCGGTACAGCTGCAAATCGGTGAAATGGCAGGCGTAGAGGCTGATTCTCTTCACTTCTGCTTTGACTCCGTAACTAGGGGAACTCCGGCAGAAGGGGCGAAACTTTCTATTCAACAGGTTCCGCTTACAGGGCGTTGTCTGGATTGCGATGCGTGTTTTTCTATTAAGGAATACGTGTTCCAGTGCCCTCGCTGCGAGGGACGCACGGTAGCAGCTGAAACAGGAAGAGAACTACGAGTTTTGTCTGTAGATATTGAATAAACTGGGGAGGATGTATGGAAGTTTCGGTTATGACAGATATTCTCGCAAAAAACGATGCACTTGCTAAATCGTTAGAAGATCGTTTTCGGGAGAAAAAGATTTTTGTATTTAACTTGCTGGGATCTCCGGGAGCAGGAAAGACATCTTTACTTGAGGCGACACTTGAAGATTTGTCAAAGGAGTATCGATTGGCAGTTATTGAAGGAGATCTCTTTACAGCCAAAGATGCGGAGCGTATTCATAAAATCGGAGTGCCCGTCGTTCAGATTAATACGGCAGGAGGGTGTCATCTTGATGCCCGAATGATTGAAAAGGCATTGGAAGAGCTCGATGAAGACAATCTTGATATGATTATCATTGAAAATGTTGGCAATCTCGTATGCCCTGCAGAATTTGATATCGGTGAAGCCATGAAGGTGGTGGTTCTTTCCGTTACGGAAGGTGAAGATAAACCACTAAAGTATCCCCTGATTTTTAAAGAGTCTAAGGCTATACTTTTGAACAAAGCGGATTTACTCCCCTATATCCCCTTTAATAAAGAAGCTGCCAAAAGAGATATTTCCAATTTAAATCCTACAGCGCCCATTTTTGAGGTAAGTTGTACGACAAAGGAAGGGCTGGAAGTATGGACAAATTGGTTGCGTGAGCAAATTGAAGCTTGCAGGCGATCGTAGGGAAATGACAGCTGCATTTTACTTGTTGAGGTGGCACTGAAAGGACGTGGCCTTGGCAGCTTTGCGATAAAAAGAAGGACGGCAAGGATGAAATGTTATTCATTCCTTACCGTCCTTTTAGTATGTAATCTTATTTTATTGTTACAATCTTATTTTACTGTTACAAACATGGACTTGATATCAATTTTCTTTTCTGCCGGCAACATTCCCGCCTTAATTAGGAAATCTTGCGCTTTTTCAAGATCTTGAATATCGCTTTCTTTTACCGTGGTGTTAAAATCGTACCATGGTGCCATGGTGCCTACTTCTTCAGCGGTTAAACCTGTTTCCTGTGCGGCTATGGCATAAAAGTCGGAAGGTTTTGCCGTGTAGCCGGATACCACTTTGTTATGGGCATCTAAGAATGCTTTAACTTGCGCCGGATATTTATCGAGGAATTCACCGCGTACCGCAATGACGATGGTGGCATTGAGAAGACCGCGTGCATCACGAAGAATTCTGGCTCCCTGTTGTGTTGCTTTCAGTGCGGAAGGCCCGGCCAATAATGCGGCATCGGCACTGCCGTTTTCCATAGCCGCTGCAGCTTGAGGGATACCGGCAGAAACAAAGTTTACATCGTTAGCGGACAGGCCTTTTTCTGCTAGAGCCATAAGAAGAAGTTGGTGAAGATTAGTGCCTTTAGGTCCGATAACGGTTTTGCCCTTCAGATCCTCTACGGATTGAATATCAGGATTTTTTGTAACTATTACAAAGGCTTGCGGAGCGCGACTATACATGCTGACGATGCGAAGATCCACCCCGTTTGCTTTAGCCAAAATGGCAGAAGTACCACCCAACGCGTTTGCAATATCAATATCTCCGGATGCCATGGCTGCCGTTTGCTTTGGTCCCTCTGTGATAGTGGAATACTCAAAGGGAATGCCCGCAACCTTATAAAGGGTTTCAAAGGTTTTGTTTTGTTTTTCGATGATGGAAGGCATATTCAGCGGAGACTTAACATAAGTGGCACGAACATGAGCAGGTTTGGCTTCCTTTTTTTCTGAAGCCGCTTTGTCGGATCCACATCCGCTTAGTACGAGAGCGGCGCCTAAAAATAAAGTAGTTGCAAATAGTTTAAAACGTTTCATGATATTCTCCTTATATAAAAAACAGTGGCTCCTTATTGAAGAATGGGTTACAGTGACTGTAAAATACAGGACTCCATAGCCAAGGTAGCCGCTGAGGTGCTTCGTTCGCTAAAGGGAACTGTATTTTCTAACAATGTGTGAGGACCCTGTGGGCGAAGGCATAACACCTGATCGCTTAAAAGGGCGGCTTCATGAATGTCGTGTGTCACAAAAAGAACCGTTTTTTCTTCTTTTCGGAAGATTTGATATACCTCCTCTTGGAGGCGCTTTCGTGTAAAATAATCCAGCGAAGCAAAGGGTTCATCCATTAGAAGGATTTGACTACCTGCACAGAGTGCACGCCCCAGGGCGACTCGTTGCGCTTGTCCGCCGGATAATTGATGTGGGTAGTGGTCGCGTACATCCCATAAGCCCATTAGTTTTATGTAATGGGTTATAGTATCGTCTGTAATGTCATAGCCGCCCAGGCGAGGGAAAGCCATGTTTTCCTTTGCCGTAAGCCAAGGCAATAATCGAGGCTCCTGAAAAACCAGACCGGCTCGTAATTGAGTTTGTGTAAGGGGAAATCTCTCATCTCCTTTTGTAATGCTCAGATTACCTCTATCCTCCCGGATTAATCCGGCTATGATATGAAGTAAGGTGGTTTTTCCGCTTCCACTCTTTCCCGTAATAACAGTGAAGCTTCCCAAAGGTATCGTGGCTGTTAGGGGGGCCAAACCTAAAATCGGATCGGACGGAGAGGCATAATTCTTTTCCAAATTTTCAAAATTAAGAAAGGCCATAACGTCCTCCTTTCTCCCCTTGTAAGTAGCGGGCAAAACAGGAAGTCGCAATACGGCAGAACAGGATATCCATAATCATCCCGCTCAGACCGATAGAAAAGACCCCCACCAGCACAATGTCCGGACGTGCCATGGCCTGGGCATCTAAAATGAGGTATCCCAAACCGGAGGATGCGGCAATCATCTCTGCACCTATCAGTGAACGCCAGCTATAGCCAAGACCGAGCCTAAACCCTGTGTAAAGGAAGGGGGCTGCATAAGGAAGGCGAAGGTGGAGAAACTCTTTTAGAGGGGGGATGCCATAATGTTTGCTCATCTCAAGTGCTTTTTGATCGGACTCCATTAGCCCGCGGAGGGAATTAACAAAGATGGGGTAAAAGGTAG
>JBHAEC010000063.1:0-30197 GCA_041855385.1 Veillonellaceae bacterium | reverse complement strand
TTTAACGCACTTCCACTTTTTAGAGGTATTTCTTTCGCAATTTTCGGTTCCTTATCAGCCTGAGAGAGAGTTGATTTTCTTTCTCTGTACCCCAGATAGAAAAAAACGGAGACGCCTACAAAAATAACAAGAAGGCTGGTTAGTTGAGCTGATTTTAATCCCCACATGAGTGTATTATAATCGCCTCTTAAGTATTCTAAAAAGAAACGAGCTATGGAGTACAGGACCGTATACAAGACGAAAACTTGTCCCTTGGAGTGTTTAAAGGTACTAAAAATCAATAATACGATGAAAATGAGAATATCAATTTGGCCTTCCCAAACTTCGGCAGGCCACAAAGGTTGACTTCCGTAAACGGCGTAAGCTAAGGTCGTGTCAGGATAAATGATTCCAAAATTCCCTCCTGTAGGATGACCGAAGGCATCTCCGTTCATTAAATTTGCCATACGTCCAACCGATTGCCCCATTATAATGGCCGGTGCGATAATGTCGCCGAATGCCCAGGTATCGATATTATGTTTTTTAGTATACCAAATACCTACCAAGGTGCCCAATACAAGACCTCCTTGTATTGCCATGCCCCCTTGCCAAACAAAGGGGATTTCCAGTAAATGATTTCCATAATAGTCCCAGTCGAAGAAAAACACATCCCATAGTCGAGCTCCGATGATTCCTGCGATGCCGCAGTAAATGGAGAAATCGACAATGTGGTTATGCCATCCCCGACCGTCTTTTTTTAATAAAAAATAGGCAACGCAGGCAGCCGAAATTATACCTAGAGATAGAAAAAGACCATAGGTACGAATGGGAAAGTCTCCGATAAAGAATAGATATTGATGCATAAGAGCTCCTTCTTAGTTTAGAATATACAGAGTATAAAGGGGTCTGTACCATATATTGTGTGGGGGAAAAGAGTGAAGTTTCCCCTATTTTTAAAAACTATATTTACTGTTTATTATAAGGCAGAAGGTAAAGAAAAGACAAATCAAGTGGAAGAAGAAAAGGGAAAAGATGTGATATAATAAATAAATTAAGACGAACGGTAAAAAAGGGGAAACTATGATAATATTGTTTAAATTATTGACCATAGCTATATTGTTGTTTTCAGTATCTGCAGAAACATCAGAAGCGGAGGCTAAAGATTTAGATAGCAGAAGTTCCGGCTGGCAAACAGTATCAAAAAATAAAAAGATATCTTCCGAAAAATATGATAGACAGGTTGTGCACGTAGATAAGACAGAACCTTTGGATGTAATTGTGCCAATATTCATTAATGATGATGTATTGGGGCCCTTGGATGTGCGAATGGATGCACATATTACACATAAATCTGTCTATGTGCCGGTGGAGGTTCTTAGGCGTTTAGGCATTCATCGCGTTGTAGAAAATAGCGGAAGCTTACAGATCTTTTTCCCTACCTTAGAAATGGAAAAAGGACAATGGCGATTTGGTGGACGAGAAACAGCAGAGCTTTATTCTTTGCCCTATAAGGATACCGATATGGGGAAAGCTGTAGATATAAAAGAGTTGGGCAAGGTTTTACAAATTAAAAACCAATATGACACGACACATAATCGACTTATTGTAGACGTGAGTAAAGATCCTGTACAAATACAGATGAGAGAAGAAATAAATCTTCCCATATCTATGATTTTTGATCCTTTTTCGGGACATGAAGGTAATTATCAAAGGCTTATTAGCACGAAGGGCACTTCTGTTATTTCGCCTTCGTGGTTTGAACTGACTGAAGAGGGCATTAAGGTAAGTCCACGATTCAGCGCTGGCTACATTCATGATTATGAGTCTCGAGGGTTTCGTGTTTGGCCGTTAATTACCAATCAGTTTGATCCAGATCTAACACATCGAATTCTTGTTAATAAAAACTCATGGCATAAAATTGGGCAGTCATTATTGGCACATGCTCTGCTTAATGGTTTTGACGGATACAATTTTGACTTTGAAAATATTCATTATGCGGACAAGGAAAGATTGAGCGAGTTTACGGCATATTTAGGGAAGCAACTGAATCCTTTCGGATTATACCTGTCTATGGATGTAACCGGCTATTCGGATAGCCCCAATTGGTCCTTAGTTTATGATAGGGGGAGCCTCTCCCAGTCTGTAGATTATCTTGTACTCATGGCCTATGATGAAGTTTGGTCTAAAAGTCCCGTCTCTGGACCCGTTGCAACGTATCCATGGGTTGAGAAGCAAGTTAGTCGCCTTGTAAAGGAAGTGAGTTCCAAAAAAATTATATTGGGCATTCCTTTTTATATGCGCATTTGGGAAGAAAAAATAAATCCGCCCAAAATAAAGACTTCCGAAGTTTATGATATTTTGGCATCAAAGGCAAATAAGGAGAAAGAGGATACAAAATATGAAGATTCGTTTGGAGCCCGGCGGATAGTGACAGATGTAGGCGCAAAATCCAAAACATTGGCAATTTCCGCCAGCCATTTCTATAAGAATAAATACAGGGAAAAACTTTACTGGGATGATAAATTAAAGCTCCATTACACAGAGTATTATGAAGACAGTAAATTATACCGCATATGGTTTGAAGATATAAAATCCTTAACCTTAAAACTTGACTTGGTTGACAAATACAATCTTGCAGGATATGCGGCGTGGAGGAAAGGATTTGAAGACCAAGAAGTATTAGACTTTATTTACATGAAATATTAATTCTTAAAATTGACGAGTTACGACGGACAGCTATATAATGAATGGATAGACCGATTAGGAGGCATGTGAGATGAATGAAAAGTATGTTCCACAGGAAATAGAGAGTAAATGGCAACAGGTCTGGGAAGACACTAATGCATTTGCTACAAGCTATGATGAAGATAAAGAGAAATATTATGTTTTAGAAATGTTTCCCTATCCGTCGGGAAATCTTCATATGGGGCATGTTAGAAATTACTCTATTGGTGACGTGGTAGCACGCTTTAAAAAAATGAGGGGCTTTAATGTGCTTCATCCCATGGGATGGGATGCTTTTGGTATGCCGGCAGAAAATGCGGCTATTAAACATAATATTGCTCCTGCAAAATGGACATTTGAAAATATTGAAAATATGAAACGCCAACAGAAACAGTTAGGATTGTCCTATGATTGGAATCGTGAAGTAACATCTTGTAAAGAGGATTATTATAAATGGACGCAGTGGCTTTTCCAACAGTTTTATAAGAAGGGTTTGGCCTATAAAAAAGATGCGAAGGTAAACTGGTGTGAAGATTGTCATACCGTACTTGCCAATGAACAGGTTATTGAGGGGCTCTGCTGGCGCTGCGATAACAAAGTCGAAAAAAAGGATTTAAAACAGTGGTTCATGCGCATAACCGATTATGCGGACCGACTTCTTTCCGATTTGGATACCCTTGAAGATTGGCCGGAGCGCGTTAAAATTATGCAACGCAACTGGATTGGGCGCAGTGAAGGAACGCAGTTCTCCTTTGATGTGCCTGAAATTAATGAACAAATTTTTGTATATACCACTCGTGTGGATACAATTTACGGTGTAAGTTATATCGTTTTGGCACCGGAACATCCTTACGTGGCCAAATTAATCGAGGGAAAAGAAAATCATACCGAACTCGAGGCTTTTGTTGAGCGCATGAAAAATCTCAGCGAAATAGATCGTACCTCCTTAGATGTGGAAAAAGAAGGCCTATTTACGGGTTCCTATGCAAAACATCCTATGACAGGAGAAGATATCCCGATTTGGATTGCCAATTATGTACTGGTAGAATATGGTACGGGTGCGGTAATGGGATCTCCCGGCCATGATGAGAGAGACTGGGAATTTTCAAAAAAATACAATTTGCCCATTCGTTTTGTAGTGCAACCGGAAGGAACGGAGCTTAGCTTGGATGCATGGAAAGCGGAATATCATGATGAGGGGATTGTGATTAACTCCGGAGAGTTTGACGGGATGCCAACAGCAGCAGCTCGTGAGGCGATTACGGAAGCTTTAAAGAAGGATGGAAAAGGCGATAAAAAAGTTAATTATCGCCTTCGCGATTGGCTTATTTCAAGACAACGTTATTGGGGAGTTCCTATTCCTGTTGTATATTGTGATACTTGCGGAGAGCAATTGGTTCCCGAAGAAGATTTGCCGGTAGTATTGCCTAAAGATGTGAACTTTGTAGGCGGAGCCATTTCTCCTTTGGCTACATCGGAAAGTTTCTTAAAGACTGTATGCCCCTGTTGCGGAGGCCCTGCTCGACGTGAAATCGATACAATGGACACGTTCATGGATTCCTCTTGGTATTTTATTCGCTATGCAGATGCACGTAATGATAAAGAGGCGTTTAATAAGAAAATTGCCGATTATTGGATGAATGTGGATCAATATATCGGCGGCATTGAACATGCTATCCTTCATTTATTATATGCCCGCTTTTTTGTAAAAGTTATTCATGATTTGGGATTGCTGTCCTTTGATGAACCCTTTAAAGGCCTTCTTACTCAGGGAATGGTTATTAAGGACGGAAGTAAAATGTCAAAATCCAAGGGAAATGTAGTATCTCCCGAGGAGATAGTTCAAAAATACGGTGCAGATACGGCAAGGTTGTTTATCCTCTTTGCGTCGCCTGTGGAGCGTGACTTAGATTGGAGCGACCAAGGAGTTGACGGATCGTATCGTTTCTTGGGAAGAGTATGGCGTATTTTATTGCAATATCGGGAAATGACCGAAAGCAGCCTAGAGGAATCGTTTACCAAGGATGAAGCAAACCTTCGCCGAGAATTGCACCGCGTCATTAAGAAGGTAACCGGTGATTTGGACGGTAAGTTTAACTTTAATACTGCCATCAGTGCTATTATGGAGCTAATTAACTCCATGTATCAGTATAAAGAAGCTAATACATCCATCCATCAGGAGCTAAAAGAAGAATTGCTAAAAGACGTCCTTCTCCTGTTATCCCCTTTTACTCCGCATATTACAGAGGAACTATGGCATGGATTAGGGTTTGAAGGCAGTGTACATGCTCAAAATTGGCCCGCTTATGATGAAGCCGCGCTTGTTGTAGATGAAGTGGAAATTGCGGTTCAAGTTAATGGTAAAGTGCGTGAAAAAATCACAATCTCCATCAATATGGATAAAAAGGAACTGGAAACACAAGCGCTGGCGTTACCCAGAGTAACAGAATTTACAGAAGGAAAAACCGTCGTTAAGGTAATTACTATTCCTAACAAAATTGTGAATATAGTGGTAAAATAAACCGGAGATATAGGGGAGAAATAATTGTGGAAGGGAAAAAAAGATTAGACTATATCAATTGGGATGAATATTTTATGGGAGTGGCTTTACTTGCGGCCATGCGTTCAAAAGATCCGCACACACAGGTTGGGGCATGCATTGTAAGCAAGGATAATAAGATTCTTTCCATTGGATATAACGGTTTACCGTTAGGATCAAGTGATGATGAATGTCACTGGACACGGGACGGGGAGGACAGCAAATACCTGTATATTGTTCATAGCGAATTAAATGCCATTTTAAATTATCGCGGAGGTTCTCTGGAGAATAGCAAAATTTATGTTAATCTTTTCCCCTGTAATGAATGCGCCAAGGCTATTATCCAAGCCGGAATCAAGGAAGTCGTTTATCGGGAGGATAAATACAGGGATACGGTAGAAGTAAAGGCATCAAAAAAACTGTTGGCTGCTGCCGGTGTTGTTACACGGCAATATGAAAGTTCCGGTAGAAGAATAGAAATAACATTGTAAAAAAGGGCTGTACCAAAGCATAATCTATGCTTTGGTACATCCCTTTTGGTTTTGGTAAGGGAAGACAGCTAGAGGAATACAATGTTTATAATAACAATCGTCCGTTCTCCATAATTGGAATTTCTATATCGTCCTTTGTATATCCGATAATGGACATATTTTCATGGCCAATCATAAAATCCACATGTGTCAGTGAATGATTTAAGCCCCTTGATTTTAACTCTTCATTATTATAAGATTCTCCGTTTTCCAAGCAGGTTGGATAAGCTGAACCGAGTGCAAGATGGCATGATGCATTCTCGTCGAATAAAGTTTCATAGTAGACTAGACCGGATTGGCTAATAGGGGAATAATGATCTACCAGAGCAATCTCTCCTAAGTATGAGGAGGCTTCATCTGTTTCTAACAGTTCTCTCAAGTAAGCTTCTCCTTCTTCCGCTGAGTAAGAAGAAACCTTTCCTTCTGAAAAGGTTAAAGAGAAATTTGAAATGGTATTTCCATGATAAATTAAAGGCTTTGTACTATAAACCGTGCCATTAACCCCTAGATAATGAGGGGCTGAATACACTTCTTCGGTAGGAATATTTGCGGTAAATAAAATACCGGTTTGTGCAACCTCTGCTCCGCCTTGCCATATATGTTGTTCGGGCATTTCAACCCATAAATCGGTTCCGTTAGGGCAGATATAATGTAATTTTTTAAGCTGATAGTCTGTAAGTTTTGTACGTCTTCTTTTTAAAGATTCCAAGTGCTGTTTAAATGGTAGAGAGCCATCTTTTTCTTCCATCCGACAAAGATTAAAAATTGTGTCCCAAAGGAGGGCAAGTTTTTCATCTTCCGTTCCTTCATAGTCTAATAAATTCGCCCACAGAGGAGTGGCGACTGCGGCAACACACCAAGTAACGGAAGAGGTCATGATGGCGTGATGATAAAACTCTAAGATACGGTTTAGATTAAGCATTTGAAGGGAAATGCGTTCTACGGGAATGCCCTTTAGAGCTTCCGGATTAGCACTTATTAAGGAAATAAAAGCACAATTCTCATCCAAGTGATTTTGATAGAACGTAGGAATCCATGAGCGCGGATTTTCCAAAACTGTAGAATCAGCTCGGAGCAGACGCTCTTTTGCAAGTGGTTGCCATCGCCAATTAACGGTTACATCTTTGGCCCCCAAGTCATAGGCTTCTTTGGTTAACAATAAGACAAAGTCTTTACTGTCTATGTCGGCAGAAATAAAAAGAGGTTGTCCCTCCTGTAGATTTACGCCTGTTGTTAGCAATAATTTTGCGTAGTTTTGTAATTTTTTTATCATGGCTTATCTCCTTTAAGGTATATTTTATCATTATCGGCAAGCAGTATAGGTTTATCTCTTTTGCTGATAGAAACCCTTTAATTAGTGTTACGACAGTTTTACTTCTCATAATTAAAAGTAAGGGGGCTTAAGAGAGTATTTATGGCGAATAGAATTCGAGAAGAATGGGCTTTTCTATCAAGGAAGAAATCCATATGTTTATCCATCATTTTTAGTTTGATTTCCTCATTTTTACTGTTTGACTATTTTTTTCATACTACTATAAATGATAAAGAAACTCAACCAAGAATATCTTGGATGGACGAAGAGAAGAAAAAGGGGGTGGAGTTAAAGGAAGAGCAATATGCAGATAAAGAGCAGGAAAAAGATAAAAGGCATTCAGTGGTTTATCTTTCTGGCGCTGTGCAAAAACCCGGTTTATATGAACTTAATGGGGATATAACGAAGGGCGAATTATTGAAGGAAACAGGGGGAGCGATTCCCTATGCTGCTGTAGAGAAGATAAATCTGGCTGATCCGGTTACAGAGGGAGAGCATATCCACGTTGAGATAAATTGGAAGGGGACTCCGGAAGAATTACTGAGGGATAAAAATATAAATATCAATATCAATACTTCCGGTGAAGAGGAGCTGACAAAGTTACCGGGTATAGGAGAAGCAATGGCAAAACGAATTATTAGTTACCGTCAAGAAAAGGGTCCCTTTGCTTCCATAGAGGAGATTAAAAATGTTAAGGGAATAGGAGAAAAAAACTTTGAGAAAATAAAGGATAAAATTGAAATATGAGGTATAGCCGGTATGTGTATTCTTTTTTATGTGGCTTGGTCTTGGCAATATATGTGTTATCGGAAAAATGGGGTCAACTTATAATTCCTGCGAAAAGCATGATAATGGTAGCGGTTGGTTTTTGGGGTATAGACCTGTATAGGAACAAAAGAAGAGAAAGATTTATTCTCATTTCTTTGGTGATATTGGGGAGTGTTGTGGGCTATGGAAGGACCGTTTCGGTTTGGGAAACATATCATTTTTATATCCCTTACTATATAAAGGCTGATGTGCGTGCCGAAGGGGTCGTTACCGGACAACCTACTTCAAAAATATATGATGGAAAAAAGTATACAAAGACTATTTTATCTTTACGATTTGTGCAGGGATTAAAAGAGTCTTCTACCAAGAAAAAAATCCCCGCTAGGGGAAGTATTTTTCTTTTTATAGAGGGAGAAAAAGCTGTAAAAGAGGGAGAGTTTTTGGTCGTAAAAGGTAAAATTTTGCCCTTTACCTATTCACATTTAGAGGGGAAAATTAATGAAAAAGGTCGTCATGTTACAGAGAATTTATATGGGCAGATGTTTGGCGCAGTGGTGGAAAAACAGCTTAATGGAGGTTCGTGGTGGAGTGATGTTAGAACGAATATGCGACTTGCCATGGACAATCAATTAAGTGTTAATTTGCCACATGATACAGCTGTATTGGTTAAAAGCTTGCTTTTGGGAGCAGATTATGGGGAATTTAAAGAGGCTGTGATTGATAACTTTAGCCGGACGGGGTTGATTCATATTTTATCAGTGTCAGGGTCTCATGTGTCCTTTATTTTGTATTTAATTTTTGTCATAGGGGGAATGGTGGGAGTAAAAAAGAAAAACGGACTTTTTTTGGCCATTATTCCCCTTTCTTTTTACTGCTATATTGTAGGATTTGATTATCCTGTAATTCGTGCATTTATAGCTGGAATAGCCGGCATGATCGGCATGTTTTTGGATCGTCCCTATGTGTCCTCTCATGTATTAGGAATAACTGTAATCGGCAATTTATTGTATAATCCATTATGTCTATGGGATGTAAGTTTTCAACTTTCCTATGCGGCAGCTTATGGTATTGCTCTTTTTTACCCTTTTTTCGTGGAGCGAATAGGAAAAGGCCGGATATCATCTCTGTGTAGCTTATGTATAAGTGCGAATCTAATTACTTTACCTTTTCAATTGTATTATTTTCACCGCCTGACTTTTATGGTCGTGGTAGCAAATCTCTTTATTGCTCCCTTGCTGGAAGCGCTTATGGTTGCAGGGTTGATGGTATTTTTGTTTCCTAACGCATTTTTACTGTTAGCGGTACAATATATGGCGGATTTTTCTTTGCATCTCGTAGATTTGTTGGCACATGTTCCCGGTGCAAGCCTTCCGACCGGTGCGTTTTCGGAAGCAGAGAATATTCTTTACTTGGTTTGGATTTGCCTAGCAGGGTTGTGGATTCGCCGCATACTTGGTGTAAAGTTTGTTTTATTGAGCGGTGTGTTCTTTTTTTCTTCTTTGCTCTTCCCCTTTATTAATCCTTGGGGAGGGGAACTTTGCATAAAAACATTTGCTTTTCCTCGAGAGCAAGTAATCCTTTGCAAACTAGGAAAAGAAAGAGTTCTTTACATTGGTAAAAGTAGAGAGAAAAATAATAAAAACGGTAAGGGGATATTATTAAAGAAAATTAAAGAAGACTTATACTTTTATGGAATACGAAAAATAAACTATATGGTAGTAAGCGAGGAATATAGAAAAAATCATGAAAAAGAGTTTACAAATTTTTGCAGGGACTTTTCATGTACCACCACTATAACTAAAGGAAATTTTTCTCTAAAACATCCTTCAGGAGAGAATTTTGGGAAAATTGTTTTTGTGAAAGAAAAAGGCAGTTTATTTTCTATGATGGCACATAGTGATAAGGGAGTATTCCTTCTTATCAATGGACAAGAGGGGAAAAAAATTTTACAATTAAAAAGCGATAAAAATGTAGTATTGGGTAATGGAATTTGTGATCCCCGGCTGCGTGAAAAATATAATGCGGAACGAGAAATTTCTTGGGCTCTAAATGATAGAAGAATGGAATCAATGGAGATTGACGACGGCTGTGAATGGACATTTAGACAAAGAATTGAAGATGTAAATTTATAGGAAAGAGAAAGGAGGCACATATGGGAAACATATATCTTGTCTATGGTGATGAGCCACAGCTTATGGAACAAAAAAAAGAAGAGATTCTGTTTCAATATAAAGAGTGTCCTCTTGTAAGTTATACGGAAGAGT
The DNA here is from genome assembly GCA_041855385.1 of Veillonellaceae bacterium. Taxonomy (GTDB): domain Bacteria; phylum Bacillota; class Negativicutes; order Veillonellales; family Veillonellaceae; genus JBHAEC01. The sequence goes on along the minus strand of JBHAEC010000063.1, from coordinate 20,081 downwards.
CTAGCGTGAATGCCATAAGTGAAGCACTCATGGAGGACTCTTTGTTTAATGAAAAAAAGTTAATCCTTCTCATTGACATTCCTATAATAAAAAAAGGGAAAAAAGCGGAGGTTTCCGACAGTGATGGTGAATCCACGGCACGTGTGAAGAAGGAGAAGAAAGAAGCGGACGCTCGGTTCGGTTCATGGCAACAAGTTTACGATATCCTTCTTTCTTATTCTAAAGATAATCCTGTACTTATTCTTTGGCATAGTTCTATAGATAAAAGGATTAAGTCCAATATGGATTTACTAAAGAAAACTGAGGCATTCGGCTTTACAAAATTGACGCCACAAGAAGTACATGATTGGATTAGACGATATATTGTTGAACAAGGATATAATATGGAGCAAACGGCAGCTTTATACCTTTCCGATCTGTTGGAGCTTTGGCAAGATGTTCCGGTAGGGTTTTTAAAAACCGAGTTTGACAGGCTATTTCTTCTTCTAGGGGATGAAAGGGCAATTACGGCAGATTTTTTAGTTAACAATATGGGTGACTTTGGGGCAAAAAATATTTTTCTCTTTAAAGAAGCCCTGTTTCAAAAAAAAGCGGATATGTTAATGGAATTATTGCCGTTTGTCTTACAACCGAAGGAACAGGATCGGGCTATGGCATATATAGAGAAGCAATTGCGTCTACAGTTTATGGTAACGGAATGCCGATTGGCCGGGATGACTGAAAATGATATATATGATTTTTTAAATGAAAATGGGTTCAAGACGAAATCTTATCCGATTAAACTAGCATATAAGGAAGGCAAAAATATTTCTCCGGAATCCTTAGCTTTTTTGTTGCGAGGCATGTATGACTTGACGCATAAAGCAAGATTAGGAGAAGGCGATATGGAACGATTTAAAGATTTGTGTTTAAGATACTGCAAAAGGTGAGGGTAATCATGCACAATAGGCTTGGCAAGTTTGGAATAGTAGCAGTACTTTTGATAGCAATGCTCATAAGCGGATGTGATTTTGGCGATTCTTCAAAAACCATGAAGGGCTTACAGCTACACAGTAAAAATATTTCTTCCATGACAGAGGAAGAACTTCGGAAAATCATTAATGATACGGTGATTAAAGATCAAAAAACGCTAACATTAATAGATGTCTCGGGGAACAAAAAAGAAGTTCCTTTGGTGGAATTGGGGATAAGTATCAATGTGGATGACAATGTTAAGCGAATAATGAAAATTGGTCACTCCGGATCGCTCCTTGAGGATTTAAAGATGAAGTGGGAATCCTTCTTTTCCCCAAAAAAAGTGACACTGGAATATATAATTAATGAGCCCCAATATGCAGCCTTTATGAAAGGATATGAAGCTTCTTTGGCCAGTGGAGGCAAAAATGCCGAATTGAAGGTGGAAAATGGGAAAGTGGTGCTTGTTCCGGCTGTTATCGGGCAACGTATTGATAGTAAAGCATTGGCTGATAAAATAAAGACTCAGTTAGGGCAGAATAGTTTTGAAGCGATTAAAATTCCGGTTCTTGAAAAAACGGAGCCGGATATTAAGGATAGTGACTTAAAAAACTTTACAACCGTGTTGGGATCCTATACGACTTACTATGACGGAAGTGCTACCAATAGGGCAAATAATATTAACTTGGCAGCCATTAAGGTAAACCAGTTTATTTTAAATCCGGGAGCAAGTTTTTCCTTTAATGAAGTGGTAGGAGAGCGTACCGCAGAAGCCGGTTATGATGATGCTCCTGTGTTTTTAAATGGAAAGTTGGTACCGGGAATCGGAGGAGGAATTTGTCAGGTAAGTTCTACCCTTTTTGCCGCCTCTCTTTATGCCGGCATGGAAATCTTAGAACGTACATCTCATTATGCTCCTGTATCTTATATGGATATTGGGTTCGATGCAACTGTTTCTTACGGAACCTTGGATTATGTTTTTAGAAATCCTCACAGCAGTCCGGTTTATATTTATGTGGAAAACGGCGGAGGGTCGATCACCATATATTTTATTGGACATGAGAAGGATAAAATTAAACATGTCGCCGTCGAACAGACAGAGGTGTATGGAATTCCCAGACAAATAATAGAAAAGCCCAATGCGGGACAGGAAAAGGATGTTATTGAAGAAGAGGGACATGACGGCACCGGCGCGACCATTGTGCGCACTCTTACCTACGCAGACGGGCGAACTGTCACTGATTCTTTCGGTTCCTACTATGATCCGTCTCCAAAGATTGTTATAAAAGGAAAGCCTGTGGTTAAGCCACCCGATAAGGAAAAGAAAAATATGGATTCAGTAAAGGGTCAGGATGCCACAAAAAAGAAAAAAGAAGAGGAAAACAGTAAGAATAGCAATAGGGAAAGTACTCAAAATACACAAGGCATGTTAAAGGATGTTAAAAAGGTTGAAGGTAAGGCAGAAACGGGAAAGGATACCGAGGCTGCTTTATCGGCTGAATCGGAGAAGGATAAGCCAATCAGGTAGATTTGCGGTCTGCTTGAAAGAGAGCATAAAATGAAAAAATTGAAGGATTATGTACGTTTATGAAGATACGTTACCACTTGTTTTGTAAAGACAAAAAAGTTAGCAAATTTATAGTAGATAAAAGTGATACCGGCGAAATATTTATCAAAAGCTCGATTCAATCATTGAACGGAGAGGAAAAAAATGATTATGATCGAAGGGGAGAAAAAATATCTTTTTCCGATTTACAGTATCGATTAGAGCGACTGATGAGAGAGAAAAAGCTCCCTTTTTTCCTCATGAATGAACCAGAAAGTGAGTTTTGCTGTCGTCTTGCGTGTCGTGAGCATAATAAGGAAAATTCCGGCCATGGAGAAATTGATTTTTACGATACATGCCAGGATTTAGAAGACACGGTTTCAGATTACGATGCGACAGATGATCTTGGCTATGATGAGTTTTGCGAGGATGAAAGTTTTGATCAAAGTTTTTATGGAGAACCCATTGTTTGTGCTCCTGTGGTGAAACCTAAATCCTCAGGAATCGATAAAGACGGTAACGGAAATAGCGAAGGGCGACGTCGAAAGCGTGAAGCTGTGGCAGAAGCAGGGATGCTCATGGGGAAACAGTTTGAAGGCCAGGCTGTTCCGATTATTAGCTTAAATGATACATCGAAGGATGTTATTATCGAAGGCGTAATCGGCGAATTAGAAAAGAAGGTTTTTGCCAATACGACATTGGTTAGCGGATCCATCATTGATAAAACGAACAGTATAAAGTTTAAACAATTTTACAAAAAGGAAGAAGATGCAGACGGTTTTCTGTCTAAAATTAAGAGCAATATTAAGGTGAAGGTAAAGGGGAACCTGGAATTTGATAATTATGAGAGAGACTTGATGATCTATATCACCTCTATGAAAGAAGTGCCTGCATCCAAAAAAAGGACAGAAGAGCGAAAAGACTCAAGGGTTGAACTTCATCTTCATACGAAAATGAGCGACAAGGATGCTTTAGTATCGGTAAAGGAGCTGATTTCGACCATTAAAGAGTGGGGGCATCCGGCAGTGGCGATTACTGATCATGGTGTCGTTCAAGCATTTCCCGAGGCACAAGCTTTTGCTACTGAAAAAGGTGTAAAGATAATTTATGGTGTGGAAGCGTATTTGATTGATACCCCTGATTCAGACCGAAGATACCATATCATTTTGTTGGCTAAAAACATGCAGGGGCTTCGAAACTTATACAAACTTATTACATTGTCTCATTTGAATTATTATAAAAGGCGCCCTCGCATGCCGAGAACAATCATTGAAGAATATAGAGAAGGATTAATTATAGGATCGGCCTGTGAAGCGGGCGAACTTATGCGTGCTATTGTGAGAGGAGAATCAGAAGAACGAATTAGGGAAATCGCCTCGTTCTATGACTATTTAGAAATTCAGCCCATTACGAATAATTTTTTCTTGGTTCGCAACGGATTGATAGAAGATGAGGAAGGATTACGGGATATTAATAAGCGTATAGTTGCGCTCGGAGAAGAATTGAAAATACCGGTGGTGGCGACTTGTGACGTTCACTTTCTTCATCCTGAGGATAAGATTTATAGGGAAATAATGCTCACTGCCAGCGGATTTTCCGATGCAAAACATCAGCCGGACTTGTATTTGCGTACCACAGAAGAAATGCTGGAGGAATTCTCCTATTTGGGAGAAGAAAAGGCTTACGAGGTTGTAGTAAGGAACACTAGGAATATAAATGATAGTATAGAGACATTGCGTCCCGTTCCCGATGGGACTTATTCCCCGAAAATTGAAGGTGCGGAAGATGAATTAAGGCGTATGTGCTATGAAAAAGCAGAGAGCATATACGGCACACCTTTGCCCGATCTGGTCCAAAAGCGGTTGGATTATGAACTTAAGTCCATTATCGGTCATGGTTTTGCGGTGTTATATTATATTGCCCATAAATTGGTTCGTAAATCTTTGGATGAGGGGTATTTAGTAGGGTCCAGAGGCTCTGTAGGATCTTCTTTTGCGGCAACTATGGCAGATATTACGGAGGTTAACCCATTACCCCCGCATTATGTATGTCCTTCTTGTCAATATAGCGAATTTTTTGAGGACGGTTCTTATGCGGGAGGATTTGACCTGCCGAGGAAAAAATGTCCTCATTGCGGTGAGGCCCTTAATAGTGATGGTCATGATATTCCGTTCGCTATATTCATGGGTTTTGACGGAGATAAGGTACCCGATATTGATTTGAATTTTTCGGGTGATTATCAACCTAGAGCACATAAGTACACGGAAGAACTTTTTGGAAGAGACAATGTATTCCGAGCTGGTACAATTGGTACTATTGCAGATAAAACGGCTGTAGGATACGTAAAAAAATTTGCGGAAGTTAACGGGATACAGTGTAGGCAAGGCTATTATGAGCAGTTGGCAAAGGGTGTTACCAAGGTAAAAAATACAACAGGGCAACATCCGGGGGGAATTATGGTTTGTCCCAGGGATATGGATGTGCATCATTTTACTCCGGTACAGTATCCGGCTAATAAAAAGGAAAGCGGTATTATTACTACTCACTTTGACTATCACTCTATTGAAGGGCGTATGACAAAACTTGATATATTGGGGCATGATGATCCTACTATTATTCGTATGCTGGAGGACTTAACGGGGATAGATGTTCGCACGATTCCTTTTGATGATCCCGAAACGCTCAGTCTTTTTTCATCTACAGAGGCGATAGGTCTCACACCGGAGCAGTTAATGGGTGATAAGGTAGCTAGTCTTGGTGTGCCCGAATATGGTACGGGCTTTGTAAGGCGCATGCTGGAAGATTCAAGACCGAAGACATTTTCCGAGTTGGTACGTATTTCCGGGTTTTCTCACGGAACAAATGTGTGGCTGGATAATGCGCAAACTCTAATTAAAGAAGGAATTTGTACCATCAGTGAAGCTATTTCCACACGTGATGACATCATGAATTATCTTATTCAACGTCAGGTAGAACCTTTGACTTCTTTTTCAATTATGGAAAATGTGCGAAAAGGGAAGGGCATTGAAAAGAAGAATAAGCAGGGAGAGGCTACCACAAACTATGTGGAGCTGTTGAAAGAAAAAAATATTCCTTCATGGTTTATCGATTCGTGCCTAAAAATTTCTTATCTCTTTCCAAAGGCGCATGCCGTTGCTTATGTTATGATGGCTTTTCGCATCGCATGGTTTAAAATTAATTATCCTCTGGCTTTTTATGCGTCTTATTTTTCTATCCGTGCCAAGGCGTTTGATTGTGCCATTATCATAGGCGGACTGGAAAATCAGAAGACGGAATACAAGAGAATAGAGCAGCTGGGATTTAAGGCAACGCAGAAAGATAAAGATATGCAAGGCGTTCTCGAAGTGGCAATGGAAATGTATTTGCGAGGGTTTGAATTTGCTCCTGTAAGTATAGAAAAATCGGATGCGAAGAATTTTACGATTTTGGATGGAAAACTGTTACCGCCGTTTATTGCCGTTACGGGGCTAGGCGAAAAAGTAGCCTTGCAAATAGCGGAAGAGCGTGAAAAAAAGATGTTCACATCTGTTTCCGACTTACAGCGGCGATGCAAAATATCGCAAACCATAATTGACGACATGATAGCACTTGGCTATTTAGACCATCTTCCGGAAGACGAACAGATGAGTTTATTTGGTTGACTAGGGATAGGAAAACTTGCTATCAATGTATGAGTTGTGCTATACTATCTCAGTATGAAAAATACACACGCGTATGGATTTCGGTTCTGTGTCTTTAGGGATGTGCCGAGAGTTGAAGACGCGGAGGTAAAAACAGGAGGTGCCACATGGCCGTAGTATCAATGAAACAATTATTAGAAGCAGGTGTTCACTTTGGACACCAAACAAGAAGATGGAACCCTAAGATGGCAAAATACATCTTCACAGAGCGCAACGGAATTTACATTATCGACCTTCAAAAAACAGTGAAAAAGGTAGAAGAGGCGTACAATTTTATGCGCGAAGTAGCACAAGAGGGTGAAGTTATTCTCTTTGTGGGAACAAAGAAACAAGCACAAGAAAGTGTTAAGGAAGAGGCGGAACGCTGCAACATGTTCTATGTTAATGAGCGTTGGTTAGGCGGTATGCTTACGAATTTCAACACTATCGCTACTCGTATTAAACGTTTAAAAGAATTGGAAACCATGGCAGAAGACGGAACTTTTGAAGTGTTGCCAAAGAAAGAGGTTTTAGGACTTCGTCATGAAATGGAAAAACTTGAAAAGTATCTTGGCGGTATAAAAGATATGCCGGCAATGCCAGGAGCACTGTTCATTGTGGATCCTAAGAAAGAGCGTATTGCCGTGGCAGAGGCTAAGAAACTTGGTATTCCTATTATTGCAACGGTTGATACCAACTGTGATCCGGATGAAATCGATTATCCGATTCCTGCAAATGACGATGCTATCCGTGCAGTTAAATTGTTAGCGTCTAAAATGGCGGATGCTGTGCTAGAGGGACGCCAGGGAGAGCAATTCGAAGTAGGGGAAGAAGAAACAGCCGACGAAGAATAACATTCTTTGTTTTCCAAACAAAATGTATAATATAATTGAAAAAATAAGAAAAGAAATATACAATTAAGGTAAGGTTCGCCTTACCTTAATTCATGTATGGGAGGATTAAAAATGGAAATTACCGCAAGCTTAGTTAAAGAGTTACGTGAAATCACCGGTGCCGGTATGATGGACTGCAAAAAAGCACTTGCTGAAACCAATGGTGATATTGAAAAAGCAATTGACCTTCTTCGAGAAAAAGGTCTGGCGGCGGCAGCAAAAAAAGCAGGGCGCATTGCGGCAGAAGGACTGGTTGCTTCTTATATTCATGGTGGCGGACGCATTGGCGTTTTAGTAGAAGTAAACTGTGAAACAGACTTCGTAGCAAAGACAGAAGATTTCCAAAACTTAGTTAAAGATATCGCGATGCAAATCGCAGCAGCTAATCCGACCTATCTTCGTCGTGAAGAGGTACCGGAAGATGTGTTGGAAAGAGAAAAGGAAGTATTGCGTCAACAAGCACAAAATGAAGGAAAACCGGCTAATATCGTTGAAAAAATGCTTGAAGGCCGTTTAGAAAAATTCTATAAAGAGAATTGTCTGTTGGAACAAGCTTATATCAAGGATGGCGACAAAACAATTACCCAGATTATCAATGAAAACATTGCTAAAATTGGTGAAAATATTAACATTCGTCGTTTTGTTCGCTATCAATTAGGTGAAGGTTTGGAAAAACGTAACGATGATTTTGTAGCAGAAGTTATGGCCTCCGTTGGTCAATAATGAATGACGATAAGAGAACACGGCCATGTGTTCTCTTATTTTGTAATGTAGATGAGGAGCGGTACTATGACGGAAAACAGAAAATTCAAGCGAGTAGTGTTAAAGTTAAGCGGAGAGGCTTTAGCCGGAGACTTGGGCTATGGAATTGACCCAAAGGTAGTGGAAAAGATTGCAAAGGAAATCTGTGAAGTCGCTAAGGCCGGATTAGAAGTGGCTATAGTTGTCGGTGGCGGCAACATTTGGCGTGGCCTTGCGGGCAGTGCTAAAGGAATGGACCGGGCCTCAGCTGATTATATGGGAATGCTTGCTACTGTAATGAATGCCGTTGCTTTGCAAGATGCTTTAGAGGATGCGGGAATTGCGACGCGTGTTCAGTCCGCTATCGAAATGCAACAAGTTGCAGAGCCGTATATCCGTCGTCGTGCTATTCGGCACTTGGAAAAAGGGCGTATAGTAATTTTTGCGGCAGGTACCGGAAATCCTTATTTTTCTACTGATACAACATCCGCTTTGCGAGCTGCAGAAATTGAAGCGGACGCTATTTTGATGGCAAAAAAGTTTGCTGACGGAGTATATGATTCCGATCCGAGAACCAATCCGGAGGCTAAGAAGTTTGATGAATTGTCTTATATGGAAGTTATCAAGCGCGAGCTTGGCGTAATGGATGCAACGGCCATTACTTTATGTAAGGATAATCATATTCCGATTATTGTATTTAGTATTGATATTGCTGGCAATATTCTTCGTGCCGCAAAAGGCGAGAAAATTGGTACAGTGGTGAGAGGTGAAGCATAATGGAAATTCAAGAATTATTGTCTCATGAAGAAGTTCGTATGGATAAAGCTATTGAAGCATTAAAGCGAGAACTTGCTTCTATTCGTACCGGTCGTGCCAACACGGCACTGCTCGACCAGATTCAGGTAGATTATTATGGAACCCCTACTCCGGTAAATCAAGTAGCCAATGTTTCTGCACCGGAGCCACGTTTGATTTTGATTCAACCTTGGGAGAAGAGCATGATCGGAGCTATTGAAAAAGCGATTCTTACCTCTGATTTGGGAATTTCTCCTAACAATGACGGAACGGTAATTCGCTTGGCAATTCCTCAACTTACAGAAGAACGCCGTAAGGAACTTGTAAAGGTAGTGCATAAAAAAGCGGAAGAAGCTAAAGTGGCTATTCGAAATATTCGCCGCGATGCCAATGATACACTAAAAAAAGAAGAAAAAGCTAAGGTAATTACGGAAGATGTATCTAAAGAAGGACAGGATAAAATTCAAAAGCTGACAGATAGCAAAATTAAAGCAGTAGACGAATTGGTAGTAAAAAAAGAGAAAGACGTTTTAGAAGTATAATGAAAGATATTCAAGACTTGGTGGGATTGCCTTGGCAACTTGCAGAACCCAAACTGCGGGAGGCCAAGGTTTCCTATACCGTTCAATACGGAGAATCATATAATCGCTTTTTTAAAGTTGCGGAAGATAGATGGTATATTTATCGTATACGCATTTGTGAAAAGGTGAGTAGTCAGCAAAAGCAGGTGGAGGTGTTTTTGCTTCATCCCATGATCAATAGTGGCTTTGCTGACTGTAATGAGGTAATGTATGTTGAAGAATTTATTAAGTAAAAAAAACAATAGCGGCAATGAATTTAAGTTGGATGTAGAGAAGATTCCTTTTCATGTGGCCATAATTATGGATGGAAATGGGCGATGGGCGAAGAATCACGGTATGCCTCGAAGCATGGGACATAGAGCAGGGGCGGAAACGCTAAAAAAAATTGTTTCGGCTGCAGATGCTCTTTCCATTAAGGTGTTAACAGTATATGGTTTTTCGACGGAAAACTGGAAGAGGCCGGCAGAAGAAGTATCTTTACTGATGGGACTTATTAAAGAATACTTATTGAATAATATTAGAGAAATGCATGAAAAAAATGTACGCATTCGATTTATCGGATATATTAAAGGACTATCGGAGGAACTGCAACATGTAATTCAAGAGGCTGAGGCTTTGACAGAAAGTAACTCCGGATTAGTTTTACAATTGGCGATTAACTACGGAGGAAGAGATGAAATTATCCGTGCTACAAGGACAGTGGTCAAAAAAGCTCAGTCCGGTGAAATAGCGGAAAATGAAATCACAGACTCTCTGTTTAGCCGGTATTTATATACGGGAGAGTACAGTGAAGTAGATTTACTTATTCGCCCCAGCGGAGATTTTCGTATTAGCAATTTTTTGCTTTGGCAATTGGCTTATGCTGAGTTTTGGTTTACCGATAAGCACTGGCCGGAATTTACGGCAGATACATTAAAAGAAGCGGTTTATTATTTTCAACAGCGGGAACGTCGATTTGGTGGTTTGTTAGAGGAGTAGTGGCTTATGCTTAAAACTCGCATAATTACAGCTTGTATAGGGTTTTTGATTGCTGTCTTTGCCATCACCTATGGTGGCTATGTATTTAATGCACTGCTAACGATCTTGGCCTTGCTCGGATGGCGTGAATATGCGAATATGCTTGGACGGGTTCACGTACCGGTGGCTCGCTTTTGGGGGTATTTTTTTATCTTTCTCGTCATGCTCGGAATATCAACCGGAGCTTATACCCTATCTCTTTTTGCAGCCATTCTCGGTATTATAGTACTGGGGTTATGGTATATTTTTGATCAAAACCAAGTTAACTTATCGACGGTAGCACATTCTATTTTGGGTTTTTTTTATGTACAGGCCGGTTTTGTTGCCCTTATTGTTATGCGCAGCAATTCCTTTTATGAACTGGTAAGATCCGTTGATATTACCCCTAACACGGGTGTAATTTTTATTTGGATGATTTTACTCTGCACATGGGCAAGTGACACTTTTGCTTACTTTGCAGGATATTTTTGGGGCAAACGGCACATTTGCCCGCATATTAGCCCTAAAAAAACCTTGGAGGGCTTTGTGGGCGGCTTTGTAGGATGTGTATTAGTTGGAACGGTTTATGCGCTAACTATGAATATAGATGTTTATACGGGAGCTGTTATTGGGATTTTAATAGGCGTCATTGCTCCTTTGGGGGACTTATTTGAGTCAAAGATGAAGCGAAATTGCAATATAAAGGATTCGGGTGTATTGTTGCCGGGACACGGTGGTGTCCTAGACCGGTTTGATAGCTTACTGTTCTCGGCACCCCTGATTTTTGTATATCTCTTATATATTTAGATGTGAAGGTTTTATCAAGTTATGAAATATATATCTCTTTTGGGCAGTACCGGTTCTATCGGAACACAAACGTTAGATGTGATAAGACGGTATGGTGACTGCTTTCGAGTGTCTTCTTTAAGCACAAATAAAAGTATAGATCTTTTAGAATCGCAAATAAAAGAGTTCTCCCCTTCTTCAGCCTGTGTGGCAGATGAAGAATCTTATAAGATATTAAAGAGAAGATATGTGGGGAAAACACGATTACTATGCGGAAAGGAAGGACTCAATGAGATTGCCGCTTCCTCCAAGGCAGAGGTAGTTCTTACCGCATTAGTCGGAGCCTGTGGGATAGAACCCACCGTGCATGCTATCCAAGCGGGAAAAGATATTGCCTTAGCCAATAAGGAAACGTTGGTCGCGGCAGGACCTCTTATTACGGAGCTATGCAAAAAGAATAATGTGCGTTTATTGCCGGTAGATAGTGAACATAGCGCTATTTTTCAGTGCTTGGAGGGACAGAGAAGAGAAAATGTGGATCACCTCATTATTACCGCGTCAGGAGGGCCTCTAAGGAGTTGGGCGACGGAAGATATAGCGAAGGCTACCGCAGCAGATTGTTTAAAACATCCAACGTGGAATATGGGCAGCAAGATAACCATCGATTCGGCTACATTGTTTAATAAGGGCCTGGAGGTTATTGAGGCTCACTGGCTTTTTGGATTTGATTTTGACCATATAAAAGTAGTGGTTCATCCTCAGAGTATTGTTCATTCCATGATTGTTATGAAGGATGGAGCCGTGTTAGCACAGATGGGGACTCCGGATATGCGAGAGCCGATTCAATATGCTTTAACTTATCCTAAGAGGCGTCCTCTTTTTGCTAAAGGATTAAATTTGGAAGAGGTTGGAAAGTTAGAATTCTTTACACCTCGTTATGATGATTTTCCCGCGCTTTCCCTCGCCTTTAAAGTAGGCCGTATAGGAGGTTATGCTCCTGCGGTTTTTAATGCGGTTAACGAAGAAGCGGTGTATGCTTTCTTAGATAATAAAATAAAATTTCCCAAGATATTTGATGCTGTACAAACTGTCTTGTCGGAAATGCCGGGAGAAGAAGGCTTTACCTTAGAAGGGCTTCTTCAAATGGATGCGTGGGCACGAGAAAAAGCGCGAGCGCTATTAAAAAGTAAGGAGTAATTATGATAACGATTTTAGCAACGGTCTTTGTATTTGGATTAATTGTTTTTATCCATGAACTGGGCCATTTTGTTACAGCAAAGATGTGTGGCATGCGCGTTGATGAGTTTGCCATCGGCTTTGGCCCCTCGTTAATTTCTGTGCGAAGAGGGGAAACACTTTATTCTATTCGAATTATTCCCTTAGGTGGGTATAATAAAATTGCCGGTATGGACCCGGAAGAGCCTCAAGATGAACGCTCTTTTCAGCAAAAATCGGTATGGCAACGTATGTTAGTCATTTCGGCGGGGGCGGTAATGAATTTTCTTTTGGCTGTAATTTTATTTTTTTCTGTCTTTGCCTTGTTTGGAGTATCACAGCCGACAAATGAACCGATTGTAGGGCGCATAACGACCAATGGGCCGGCAGAAAAGGCGGGGTTTTTGAAGGAAGATAGAATTATTAATATTGGGGGAAAAGAGATTTCTCAATGGAAAGATATAAATAAGAATTTTTCTGGACATGCCAATGAGGTAGTTTCGGTTAAAATTATCAGAAATGGGGTTGAGAAGGAACTTACCGTCATTCCCGCAGAATCTGATGGCAGAGTTATTATCGGAATATATCCGCTGATGAAGGAAACCTATTATACGGTAGGGGAGTCTTTGTTTAAGTCTATAAGTTATACCGGACTTATTATGGCGGAAATGGTACAAGGTATCTTTAATATGGTGACCGGACAGAGTAAGGCGGATGTAGCAGGCCCTTTAGGGGTAGCTCAGATGGCTGGACAGGTTGCTAATATTGGATTTTCCTATTTATTGCAGTTTACGGCGGTACTTAGTATCAATTTGGGGATACTGAATCTTTTACCTGTGCCTGCACTGGACGGAGGACATATTGTCGTTCTTATGTATGAAGCTATTACGAGACGCCGTTTGCCGGACAGAGTTTTATACTATATCCAAACGGTAGGAATCGTATTAATGGTATTGTTGTTTATGTACGCAACGGGATTAGATTTAAGTAGATTGTGGGCGAAATAATGAAGCGAAAACAAACGAGAGGGATTGAGCTTGGCGGCGTAAAAATTGGCGATTATGCACCTATATCTATTCAGTCCATGATAACGGCGAATCCGAAAGATTATGAAAAAGCAATTGCGGAGATTAATCGCTTGGAAGAGGCGGGATGTGAACTGATTAGAGTAGCAATTCCCTCTGAGGAATCGGCAAATGCTATCAAGCATATTAAACCACGTATTTCAATTCCCCTGATTGCAGATATTCACTTTAACTATAAATTGGCTCTTTTGGCAATTGAAAATGGGGTTGACGGATTAAGGATTAATCCGGGCAATATCGGCGGAGAGAGCAATGTAGCGGCGGTGGTGGAAGCGGCCAGACCAAAAAAAATTCCCATTCGTATCGGCATTAATGCCGGCTCTTTACCTCTTCACATTTTGAAGGCAAATGGAGGGCATCCTACGGCAGAGGGGATGGTAGAAGCTGCTTTAGAACATGTCCGCATTCTTGAAAAGCTGGAGTATAAAGAAATGAAGCTTTCCATTAAGGCTACCGAGGTACCTTTAATGATAGAGGCATATCGCAAACTGGCTGATAAGGTGGACTATCCTCTGCATTTAGGGGTAACGGAAGCGGGAACGGTAAAACAGGGAACTATAAAATCTGCTATCGGTATAGGTTCGCTTTTGGCGCAGGGGATTGGCGATACGATTAGAGTATCATTAACCGGAGATCCTATCCACGAGATAGAGGTAGGGCGGATGATAGTGAGCTCTTTAGGACTTAGAAGTTTTGGTGCTACAATGATTTCATGCCCTACCTGTGGTCGTTGCCAAGTGAATTTGGTTTCTATGGCAGAAATAGTTGAAGAGCGACTAAAATCAATAGATGCGCCGATAAAAGTGGCGGTTATGGGTTGTGTGGTAAACGGTCCGGGAGAGGCGAGAGAAGCCGATTTTGGCATTGCCGGAGGCGATGGATGCGGTATTTTATTTCGCAAAGGTGAAGTAATACGAACAGTGCCTGAAGCGGAATTAGTAAATGCTCTCTTTCAAGAAATAGAAGACTATCTAGGAAAGGAACGATAGAAATATGTTGGCGAGTAAATTATTCAGTCCTACTTTACGAGAAACACCTGCAGATGCTGAAGTGGTCAGCCATCAATATATGTTACGTGCGGGTTTTATAAGAAAAATGGCAGGAGGAATATATACCTACCTTCCTTTAGCGTGGAAAACGCTGCGAAAAATTGAAACTATCGTTCGAGAGGAAATGAACAAAGCGGGTGGACAGGAAATTCTTATGCCCATTATTCAGCCTTCTGAAATGTGGGAGGAAACAGGTCGTTGGAAGGTTTATGGAGACGAAATGTTTCGTTTAAAAGATCGACACGGAAGGAATTATTGTTTAGCTCCGACACATGAAGAGTTAGTGACCACCTTGGTAAAAGGGGATGTAAATTCTTATCGGCAATTGCCCTTGTTGCTATATCAGGTACAGAATAAATATCGGGATGAACGTCGCCCCCGTTATGGTCTTATGCGCGGGCGAGAGTTTATCATGAAAGATGCTTATTCTTTTGATATTGACGAAGCCGGATTAGATATCCATTATCAATCTATGTATGACGCGTATTCCAACATTTTTACCAGATGTGGCCTCTCATTCCGACCGGTTGAGGCAGATGGTGGTGCTATTGGGGGTAGTAATACTCATGAGTTCATGGTATTGGCAGATTCCGGAGAGGCGGATATTGTACATTGCCCTTCTTGTACCTATGCATCTAATGTAGAAAGTGCAAAACCTGCTGTTGTAATAGCTCCCAAAGAAGAGATGAAGGAACTTATTGTAGTTGATACGCCTGAAGCTAAGACTATTGAGGCAGTGGCAACCTTTCTTGGACTTTCTTTGGATAAAACGATAAAAGCCGTTGTGTATAAAGCCGATGATTTGGTTGTTCTGGCAATTGTTAGGGGAGATCATTCCGTTAATGAGGTTGCGGTACAACATTTGGTAAACTCATCTCTCGAACTTGAAATGGCCGAAGCAGAAGACTTGGAAAAATTCGGGTTAACGGCAGGTTTTATAAGCCCCGTAGGATTATCCCAGAAAGAAGGGTTTGCTATTGTTGTGGATGAATCTGTTTTACACATGTATAACTGTGTAGGAGGAGCTAATAAGGTAGACGCACACTATGCTAATATAAATCCTAAACGAGACTTTAATCTTGATGATATTTTAGTTGGATCTATTCGCCTTATCGGAGAAAATGAATGTTGCCCTGAATGTGGTGCCACGCTTTTATCCAGCAAAGGGATAGAAGTTGGACAAGTATTTAAACTGGGCACAAAATATAGCGAGTCTTTGGGGGCCACCTTCTTAGATCAAAACGGAAGACCTACTCCCATGATTATGGGCTGTTATGGTATCGGAGTTTCAAGAACAATGGCGGCAGCCATTGAGCAAAGCCATGACGAAGACGGAATTATTTGGCCGGTTTCTATCGCGCCTTACGAAGTGGTAATTGTTCCTATCAATGCAAAGGATGACGTATTGATGGAGATTAGTACATCTATTTATAACAAACTTTTGGACGAAAAAATTGATGTACTCCTTGATGATAGAAAAGAGAGGGCAGGGGTGAAATTCAAAGATGCGGATTTAATCGGCTATCCGTTGCGCATTACAATTAGCAAAGCCACGGCAGAAACCAATGATGTAGAAATTCGTGTTCGTAAAAGTAAAGAAGTTATTGTTGTTCCCATGAACGAGATAACGAAGACTGTTGGGGATTTGTTATTAAACCTGTAAACCAACGTTTTTAACACATTGAACTACCGGTGAGAAAGTTACTCATCGGTAGTTTTGCTATTGAGGAAAATGTTTTAAAAATTTTTTTCATAAGATTGAAAAGGGGTAAAATTAAATAAATCAGTAAATATACATTCTTACAAGACTTGTATATTCTAGTATTTTGGTGGATAATATAGATTGGGGATTCTATATATTGATGAACGAGAAAGGGATATGATGTTAGTAGATTTACACCTACATACTACGATGTCAGATGGGCAAATGACCCCGGCAAATCTTATAGAATTGGCAAAAGAAAAAAAGTTAGCCTGCATTTCCATTACTGATCATGATACGATTGAAGCATACGAGCATTTGACGGAAAAAGATATTGATGGAATTGAGATTATTCCGGGTATTGAATTCAGTACAACTTATAAAGAGCGAAGTGTTCATGTTTTAGGGTATGGCTTTGATATTAATAATAAAGAAATGGGACGTTTTCTCCGAGTTTTTAAGGAGCAACGAGATACGCGTATAAAAAAAATGGTTGAGAACTGTGATCGGCTGGGATATGGGACGCATTTTTCCGAACTGATAGCACTTTTCCCTGGTCAAGGAGTTTGGGGAAGGCCACATTTGGCAAATCTCTTAATCAGCAAAGGTTATTTTGAATCTGTGGGAGATTGTTTTGATGCTTTGTTGGCCAAGGGAAGACCCGCTTATGAGCCTAAGCCGGAGATACATCCAAGAACGGTTGTAGAATTAATAAAAAAGGCTGGAGGCTTGGCTGTTCTTGCTCATCCTGTGCTGGTTTGTGACGATGAGGTTGTGAGAGAGTTATTGACCTTTGGCTTTGACGGGATTGAAGTGTATTATCCAAAACAGGCGGAGGCAAAAATAAGTTTAAAATATCTTGCTATGGCAAAGGAGTTTGGTATTTTGGTTACGGGAGGATCGGACTTTCATGCTATGAAAGGAAGATATCCTTCCACTTTAGGAGAGTATCGAGTAGAAGCGGAAAAAGTTGAAGATTTCTTAGGGGTTCTCTCTGAAAAGGCACATACTTGTAAAGTGAGGTAGGGATAAAGGAGTGACGAGATGGAAGTAGTAGCATTTGTTGGTGCCAGTGGTACAGGAAAAAGCCACAGAGCTCTCGTTGTAGCTCATGAGAATCAAATAGAGTGTATTATTGATGATGGTATATTGATATACCAGAATCGTATTGTAGCGGGATTTTCCGCAAAAAAAGAAACTAGTCGTTTAAAAGCAGTAAGGCGGGCTATTTTTCAAGATCCGGTGCAAATCGAATCAGTAAAAAACGCATTAGAGCGAATAAAACCGGAGCGTCTTCTCATTTTGGGAACTTCAGACAACATGATAAAAAAAATTGCTAAATCTATTGGTGTGCCTGCACCTAGTCGATATATTCGTATTGAAGAAGTAGCTACCCCCAGAGAGATTGAAAAGGCACAGTTTAATCGATTAAAAGAAGGAAAACATATTATTCCCGTACCAACTATGGAACTTAAACCTCATTTTAGAGGATACTTAATTGATCCGATACGTTCCATATTTAAAAAATCTAGATTACGTCGTAGTGAAGCTACCTTTGAAAAATCAGTTATTCGTCCGGTGTTTAGTTACTACGGCAAGTTAACCTTTTCAGACTCCGTTATTCAGGAACTTATAAAGAATGCGGTAGCGAAGGTTAAGGGTATGGTAGGCGTGAATGATCTTAAGATTAAGAAAAGCAAAAAGGGAAATAATGCATTATTGTTGGAAATGTCGGTAACCATAAAATATGGTTATGCCGTTAAAACATTAATGAGTAAGATACAGAAAAGTATTCGTCAGGAAATCGAATATATTACCGGCATGTCTATTGAACGCTTACAGATAACAGTAAAGAGTATTGTCGGACCTTAAATATCTTCTTTAGAAGAAAAAGAATAGATAGAATACAATGGGGGGCGAGATGAATGATTATGCTCGCCCCATTAGAAATGGGGATTGTGGCTTTAATGAAATATTATTATATTTATACATACGGTTGCCAGATGAATGAAAGTGATTCGGAGCGATTAGCTTATCAACTTGAGTTAACCGGATACCTCCCTACGGAAATGGTACATGAGGCAGACCTGATTCTTTTAAATACTTGCTGTGTTCGTGAAACGGCAGAGAACAAGATATATGGAAAAATTGGTGAATTAAAGCATCTTAAAGCTAAGAATAAAGACTTAATTATAGCCATTACCGGTTGTATGGCCCAAAAAAATCAAGCGGAAATGTTTAAAAGGGCACCACATATCGATATTGTTTTGGGAACGCATAATATAAAGCACATTAATGAGCTGATTGCAGAAGTACAAGCTACACATGAACAACAAATGGTTATATCTATGGACGATACTACTTTACCTGAACTTGCGGCTAAGCCGAACGGCACCTTTTTTGCGTGGGTTCCTATTATGAATGGCTGCAATAAGTTTTGTACCTATTGCATTGTTCCTCATGTACGAGGTCGGGAGCAAAGTCGTCCGATTGAATCTATTGTAAAAGATGTGCGTGAGTTGGGAGAAAAAGGGTTTAAAGAAGTTACTTTGTTGGGGCAAAATGTTAATTCCTATGGGTTGGATTTCAAGGATGGCACGCATTTTGGTACTTTGATTGATGCGCTGGATAAAATCCCGGGAATAGAGCGTATTCGCTATATGACTTCCCATCCGCAGGATATGACAAAGGAGATGATTGATTCTATTGCCGCATCTTCTAATGTGGTAAGCCAGTTGCATCTTCCGATACAGTCAGGGTCTGATCGAATCCTAAAGAAGATGAATCGTCGATACAGCGTAGATCATTATAAAGAATTAATCAGATACTGCAGAGAAAAAATTCCCAATGTTACTATTACAACTGATTTAATCGTAGGGTTTCCCGGAGAGACACAGGAAGACTTTGAGGCGACGCTTCAGCTTTTAAAGGATATAGAATATGATATGGCATATACCTTCATTTTTTCTCCACGTTCGGGGACTCCGGCGGCGAC
Source organism: Veillonellaceae bacterium (assembly GCA_041855385.1). GTDB lineage: Bacteria > Bacillota > Negativicutes > Veillonellales > Veillonellaceae > JBHAEC01. The sequence goes on along the minus strand of JBHAEC010000063.1, from coordinate 1,063 downwards.
AATGTCCGATCAGATACCGGAAGAGATAAAACGTGTTCGCCTACAGGCTCTGATGGATGTACAAAATGAGATTTCTCTTCGCATAAATAAATTGTTGGAAAACAAGGAAGTCTCGATTATTGTAGAAGGCCCAAGCCGTAACGATGAAAATGTTTGGTTTGGAAGAACGTCGGGAAATAAAATGGTTCTTTTCCCGAAAGTTGATGGAGTCAAGATAGGAGATACGGCTAATGTTTTGATTGAAAAAGGGCAAACGTGGATTCTTAAGGGAACATTACAAGGGTAGTTGATAATTGCGGTTAGAAACCGCAAGCAAGTATAAAATACGATGACAATATGTCAATATGCTTATTATCGGAGGAAAGGGGAATATGGTGGAAAAGAAGCAGACCCCTATGATGATGCAATATGAGGAAATCAAATCTCGCTATAAAGAAGAACTCCTATTCTTTCGATTAGGAGACTTTTATGAGCTTTTTTTTGATGATGCATTGATTGCCTCAAAAGAACTCAATATAACACTAACGGGCAGAGCAGCCGGAACGGAAGAAAAGGCCCCTATGTGCGGGGTGCCTTATCATGCGGCAGAAGGCTATATCACTAAGTTGATAAAAAAGGGGTATAAAGTTGCTATTTGTGAACAGGTAGAAGACCCGAAGGCTGTTAAAGGAATAGTTAAACGCGATGTGATTCGTGTTATTACCCCCGGGACGGTTATTTCTGAAAATGGAACTTCTGATGCGGAGAATAACTTTTTATCCCTTCTTTATGAAGGGGAGAAAGGAAAGGTAGTTTTATTTTCCGATGTATCTACGGGTGAGGTGCTCTGGGGATATGCGGAAGATAAGCAAGATGAGGAACTGCTTATCGATACATTTACCATGTATGCCCCAACAGAAATTGTATTGGTAGAGCCGGCTGGATTGCCTAAGAGGTCGGAAGAATTTTTAAAACATCATCTTCCCAGGACAGTGATCTCTCCTGTGGCCGCCCAAATTATCAAAGAAGAAGCAAAGTCAAAAGCAAAGGCCCATTTTTCTGCCGGTCTGTTTGTAGAAGATGA
>JBHAEC010000062.1:0-11063 GCA_041855385.1 Veillonellaceae bacterium | reverse complement strand
GCTTTTTGTCCACCTCCGCAACCGGCTGCTCCCATAACCATTAATCCTGCCAACACGAGCGTTGCAACTTTGCTAATCTTCATCTTAACATCTCCTCATCGACTTAAAATGTTTTGCTTTTTTTGAAAATACATTACTTCCTGCTTACTTAACATAAACATACCGTCACTTTTTCACTTTGTAATTTTAGTATAGGAACATTATGTAAATCCTGATATATAAGTTTTGTAAAAAATATGTAAAGTTTAAAGGAGACACACAAAAACCCCCTCCCAAGAAAATCTTGGGTAGGGGGTTTTATTACAATGCTTCACTTAACAACACCTTCAAGCTCGCTTCAACATCAGCTATGGTATGCCGCCTCAGCTCTTCTTCCATTTTAGACTGTATTCCGTCTAAAGTATTATCCAAAACGGCATGTATGTTCCTTCCGACGGGACATGCGGGATTCGGTTTTTCGTGGAAGCGAAACAGGCTGTCCTTCTTTACTGAATCTACTGCTTTATATACATCATAAAAACTGATTTCTTCCGCATTTTTAGCCAGTGTCGCTCCGCCCGTTCCTCTTGCTACGGTTATTAATCCTGCTTGCCGAAGCTGAGACATAATTTTACGAACCAATACGGGATTCGTATTAATGCTCCCCGCAAGAAAGTCACTCGTCACCTTTTGATGTTCTTCAGCCACGGAAATACAGGCAAATATATGTAATGCAATAGTAAATCGGCTGGATATCTGCATTTCTCTCCTCCTATAAAGCGGTATAAGGACAGTACATTTCGTACTGCCCTCTCAGTATACCATCTTTGTTATTTTCCAACTACAGAAATGCGCTCCTGAATGTGATTACCCTTTTCGATCTCATCTACCATTGCCACCGCAAAGTCAGCATAGCTGATTACCGACTCGCCTCGTTCATTTAAGGTGAATTCTTCGCCTGCAAGAATATATTCCCCTGTTCGTGCACCTTCCGCTTGAAAATCTGCCGCCGGGCTGATATACGTCCACTTTACATCATCTCTTTTACGCAAAACATCAAGTGCTTTCGCTGTTGCATCAGCCACACCCTTGTACTCGGCAGGGAAGTCCGGAGCTTCGGCCAGCGTTAATGTATGCTCCTTATCCAAATAAAGACTCCCGGCACCGCCTACAAAGAGAAGTCTCGTGTTCGTTCCCGATACCGCATCGCTGAGGATGATTGCCAATTTTTCATGTAATGGAAATGTTTCTTCCGTCCATGCGCCAAAGGCATTTACCACAGCGTCAAATCCTGCCAGGTCTTCCTTTGTAATCTCAAATATATCCTTTACTACCGCCTGCTTTGCTGCCGACTCATTCTTTCCGCGAACAAACGCCGTTACATCAAAGCCTCTTTCCAAAGCTTCTTTAACAATCAATTGTCCTGATCTACCATTTGCTGCTATAACTGCTACCTTCATGTTCATTTCCTCCTAGTATATAACTGTCTGTTAGTTGTAACTCAATTGGTTACATCTTCACTTTAAACCATTTCCATTGTAATGTCAATAGTTACAACAAAAATTTTTTAAAAAAATTTTTCCCCTTAAACACAAACACCACCACGGGCTATAACCATTAACCCGTGGTGGTGTAGTAAATACTTTCCATATATAAAGACAGATCTTCTCTATCCTTTTTGTTCCTGCAAATACTTAATCATGCCCTCAGCCACACGCTTTCCTTCGCGCATAGCAAGAACAACCGTTGCGGGACGATGAACCACATCTCCGGCAGCAAAAACGCCCGGACGATTGGTCATGCCATAGTAAGGTTCTTCTGATGTCAGCAGATACCCTTTACCATCCGTTTTAATCTCATTTCCCTTGCCTTCAAGCATACCGTTCGGCTGGTGCCCAATGGCAAGTACAATCTTATTCCCCGGAATATCAAAATACTCGCCCGTTTCCTTAAGAGATCCGTCTTCCGTAGGCTCCATACGCTCACAGCGAAGTCCCGTTGCAACACTGTCCCCAATAACTTCATGAGGTGCGGCATAGAAGATCGTTTCCACTCCTTCTTCCGTTGCTTCCTCAAATTCGGAAGGAAGAGCCGGCATCTGAGCCTGCCCACGGCGATACGCAATGGTTACCTTCGCACCTCGGCGAAGGGCTGTACGCGCCGCATCAATGGCCACATTGCCGCCACCGATAACAACCACTTCATCTCCCTCTTGAATGGGCAATGCCGAATCTGGAGCCGCTCCGTTAAGACTCAGCTGAACAAGGGTGAGAAAAGCCACCGCCTGGATAACGCCTTTTTTCTCAAGCCCCGGCATAGATACATCCGCCGGTCTTGACGTTCCGATACCGGCAAATACAGCCTGGAATCCTTCTTCAAACAAACTGTCAATTGTCTTGAGCGGCCCTATAGCCGTATTGGTCACAAAGGTAACGCCCACTTTTTCCAAGGCCCTAATATCTCGGCGAACCAATTCTTTATCCAAACGGAACTGAGGAATACCGAAAACAAGGACACCGCCTGCCTCCGTTTGTGCCTCAAACACGGTTACATCATAACTGGCTTTTGCCAAGTCTCCGGCTGCGGCAAGTCCTGCCGGCCCCGATCCGATAACCGCCACCTTTCCCTGATCTTTTTTATAGGGTCTTACTTTCTTAAGATCTCTGTGGTCAGCCACAAAGTCAGCGGCAAATCGTTCCAGTTGTCCAATCTGGATAGGCTTTCCCGCACGATTAAGCACGCAGGCGCCTTCACATTGATTCTCCCTTGGACAGACACGCCCGCAAATGGACGGCAAATTACTGCGACGACGAATAATATCATCGGCCTCCCCAAAATTGCCTTTCGCAATGGCCGCTATAAATTGAGGAATTTCATTTTCAATGGGACAACCTGTGCGGCAAAGAGGCTTGGGACAGTTTAAGCAACGCTGCGCCTCTGTCATCGCCTCTTCCAAAGTAAAATCTCTATGCTCCACAACACTCATCAAACTTCATCCTCCAATAAACATAAATTGATAGTGAGTTTATTATTACATATTTTATAGATAAAAGCCAGTAAATCAAAAATGAAAATTCCCTTTCATTAATCTCCACCTCTTGTTCTCTTGACAATATATCTAATTAGATATATAATTAATTCACAGTAAACAGAAAGGAGAATGCCATGAGTATAGCAGAAGAAAAACTATTAATTGCTCTAAGCAGACTACGCAATCTCTTATTCAGAGATTTGGATATAATCTTTACGGAGAACCATCTGACGACAACACAGTTCGCCGTACTGGAGGTACTCTATCACAAAGGTGATTTATGCGTGGGAGACATACAGCGCCTCATCCTGGGAACCAGCGGAAATGTGCCGCTGGTTATAAAAAACCTTCGAAAAGACGATCTTGTCAGCACCCATAAAGGAGAAACGGACGGCAGAATAACCATGGTTTCTCTCACACCAAAAGGGTTGGCACTGATCCAAAAAGTCTATCCTCTGCAAAAAGAGAGATTATCCGTACTGTTTAAGAACCTCACCTCAGAAGAAAAGACGGCGCTAACCAAAAATTTAAAACACGCCTATCAATCGGTTCTCGCTGTCAAAGAAGAGGAACACATGTAGTTATTGTACGTAAGAATTTAGCTATTTTACTGAGAAAAGGAGAATATATATGACATACAGAAAAGTAGAACGAGTATTTAAAAACGACCATGCACACTGGGTAGGAAACGGCTTTAGGGTAAAACAATATTTCCCCTCCTTCCAGGGAGAAGAGTTTTTGGAAAGATTTTCTCCCTTTATACTGCTGGATTACAATGAGCCCTACTTCTTTAAGGCCACTCCCTTCGAAACGGGCGTAGGGGTTCATCCTCACCGCGCTTTCGAAACGGTTACCTTCGCCTTCGCAGGCAAGGTAGAACACGCAGACAACAAGGGACACAGCGGCGTAATCGAGCCGGGGGATATTCAGTGGATGACCGCTGCGTCCGGAATTTTACACAAAGAGTATCACGAAAAAGAATTTGCCAAAAAGGATCGCGTGCTCCACATGATTCAGCTTTGGGTAAACCTTCCCAAGAAGGATAAAATGTCCGAGCCCAAATATCAAGCCATTAAGGCAGATCAAATGGGCAAATACCGCTCCGACGACGATTTACTTAATGTAACCGTCTATGCAGGAGAAGCACTCGGAGCCAAAGGACCGGCATCCACATTCTCTCCCATGAACATCTACAAGGCAGATATCAGGAAAGGAAAAACCGTTTCCTTCAGCGAACCTGCTGACTTTAACACAGGACTTCTCGTCTTGTCGGGAGAAGTAAAAATCAACGGTGACCTCATCGTAAAGAGCTCCGACTTCGTTCTTTTTGAAAACGATGGAAACGCTTTTTCCATCGAAGGACTTGAAGAGTGCTCCGAAGTATTCGTACTAAGCGGCCAGCCTCTTAATGAACCCGTTGTTGCCATGGGGCCCTTCGTAATGAACACTGAAGAAGAAATCTTACAGGCAAATATAGACTTTAGAAGCGGAAAATTCGGAGATCCGAACTTCTAAGATGAACAAACAAAAAGGAAGCCTTTTAAAGGCTTCCTTTTTTATGCTATCTTTTTCATCTCATGTTAAACATTTAAACACGTGCCGCACCACTTCAAGGACTTATATAAAACAGATCATCCCTATTTTACTTAAAATAGTCTTGGAACTTGATCTGTTTTAACACTTCTTCGATGGCACGGTGGAAGGCTCTGTCATAGCTACCGCTCGTTTTACCGATACTTTGGTACTCTTCATCCATGAGATACTCGCCATTTGCCGCATCAAAAATCACTACATTGGTGAGAATCGTTAAGTTCTTACGTTGTCCCGTCCAAATATTGGCCTTTACTTCCGAGGAAGTGACTCTTGTAGACACAGTAACAACATATCTTACATTTTCAATGTCCGCCAATGCCCGCAAATCCTTGGTGCGAAGGAGCACACCCTTATCGAGCTCCCTTTGGTTAGGACTGGTATCATTATCCCGGATATACACCTTTAAATCCTTTTGTGCCTTTGCGTATGGCACAACGGTTTTATCCACTTCTTGAAGCTTTTCGGCCACCTTTTTGAAAATCTTCTCTGTAGATTCCACAGGCTTACCCACATTATTCGGATCCAGCTGAACAAATAACGCTACCTGTTCCATAGGCTTAACAGACAATCTCGTATCCGCCGCCTGTGCCGTTATAACCGTCGCCAAAGACAGCACGGCCACACATAAAAAGGTAATTATTCTCTTCATTACGTTCCTCCTCATATCTAATTAATCAACTATCGGTTAAATCGCTTATCAAAATTATACAGATCTGGGAATAACCATGAAATAACTTTTGCAGTCTATTTTATCACATGCCGAGAACTCCGGCAAATAGCGGCATCTTTAATGCGGTTCATCCCGGTCTCTACCATACGTCTCGGCATAGCGAGGTTCAGACGAATATATCCTTCTGCATTACCTACAAACAAATCATTTCCGCCTTCCAGCAGAACACCTGCTTCATTAGCAAAAAAGTCCGCCAAATCCGCTACATCCGGAAAGTACGCTCTCATGTCGATCCACGCCAGATATGTCGCCTCCGGCCGTTTATAGACAGCCTCCGGAAGGGACTCTTTAAGAAAGGCCTCAAGGAAGTCAAAGTTGCCGTCCAGATACTCCGTCAGCTCCGAAAGCCACGCTCCGCCCGCCTCATAAGCCGCCTGATGTGCCGAAATGGAAAGGGGATTCACAAATCCTACCGTCTTATCTCTGGCCCGGAACGCTTCGCGCACCTCAGCATGTCGGATAATGACGTTTGAAAACATGAGTCCCGCCATGTTAAATGTTTTGCTGGCAGACATACAGGTAATCAGTTTGGGGTAGTCCGGCATAACCTTGCCCAGGGGGATATGCTGAGCCCCCTTTCGCAAGATATCGCAGTGAATTTCGTCGGAAATAATCCACAGATTGTACTTTTCCGCAATGGCTGCCACTTTTTCCTGCTCCTCCCAAGACCACGTACGGCCCGTCGGATTGTGGGGATTGCACCACACAAGAAGCTTCATCATCGGATCGGACGCCTTCTTTTCTAAATCCTCGAAATCAATGGTAAAATACCCGTCCTGATTTTTTAGTTCGGAGGTAACAAGTTCCACATTATTGTAGGTAGCGGCATGCTTAAAAAATCCATAAGACGGCGTAAGAACCATCATTTTCTCATGAGCCGTCAAAAGAATTTCTACCAGCTGATAAAGAGCGGGAATAATCCCCGGAGAAAAAGTCAGCTCCTCTTTGGGGAATGTCCAGTCATACCTTTCACGGCACCAACTTTGCAAGGCCTCATAATAGGCCGGGTCAAAGACCATGCTATAGCCGAAAATCCGCTTATCTATCCTTGCCTTAATGGCATCGCAAATCTCGGGAGCGACAGCAAATTCCATGTCCGCCACCCACATGCGAATAAACTCCTCATCCTTATAGGAAAACGTCTTCTCCGGTCCGGCATGAAAAATATAGCTTCGAAACCCATCCGTATTCATAGCATTCGTGTGTCGCCGTTCTATGATTTCATCAAAATTGTACCTCCTCATATACGCCTCCTTACTTTACGGCAATCGCTTCTATCTCTATCTTGGCATCTTTGGGAAGCCTTGCCACCTCATAGGCCGCCCGTGCCGGATAGGCTTCACTGAAGAACTCTCCGTACACGCCGTTCATCGCCACAAATTCTTCCATGTCCTTCATCAGCACCGTAGTCTTAACTACATCGGCCAATGTATATCCGGCAGCTTCCAGGATACTCTTCACATTCATAAGAGCCTGTCTTGTCTGTCCTTCAATTGTCTCATCGGCAAAAACTCCCGTCTTGGGATCTATGGGTAACTGGCCTGAAATATATAGGGTGTCCCCTGCCTTAACAGCCTGCGAATAGGGACCGATCGCCTGCGGTGCTTCCGTTGTATAAATAATCTCTTTCATGTTTCTTCCTCCTGTATATAGATTACAGATAATACATCTGATGAGCTCAGTATACCCCCAGAGATAGGTTTAGTCAAAAATCTCTCCGATATCGCCGTTTATACAAATGCTCCTATTCTCAATCTCACCGGGACAAAAGGCCTCCCCATAATTGACACATGCGTAAACCGCCTTTTTGTTTTCCAGTGTCATCTGCCAAAACGGATACTTCACAATAACAGGGGTATTAGCTCCTACTCCCAATTCCAAGAAAAGGATATGCTTGTTCGTATGTGCTTCAAGGAAGTCATAATACGCCTTGCAGGCTCTATGCCAGCCTTCATCTTCTACAAAAGAGCTGTCCGCACGAAGATTCGTAGTTACCTCCGAATTATCATCGGGACATTTGGGGATGAGTTTTGTTGGAATCCTCATAGATATTTCCCCGTCCTCCGGCAAATCAAATATCTCCTTTTCATCTCTTACAAATCCTTGGGATTCCATCGCTTTCATTACCCACTCTTCATTGTCATAGGTTTTTCGATTGGCAGGATTAACACTTTGGAATAATCCATAATCACCCTGTGTGTAAAATAATCTCTTTTTATCAAATCCCGCTCTTTGAAATTGATGATCCACATTTGTCGTAATGACAAAATAGTTCTTATCTTCCAAAAGTGCCAACAACTTTTTATAAACCGGCTTCGGTGGGTCTATATAGCGATTGAAGTAGATATGTCTTGCCCACCATGCCCATCTGGTTTCACTATCAGGAAACGGATAAAATCCACCCGAATACATATCCCTAATTCCGAATTTCTCTGCAAAGTCAAAGAAGTATTTTTCAAATCTTGCACCACTGTACGTCAAACCCGCAGATATGGATAATCCGGCACCTGCACCGACAACAATGGCTTCGGCCTGTTTAATCGCCTCTTTAAGAAGCCCAAGCCGTTCTTCTCTTGAGCCCTTTCCGGTAGATACAGTTCGTCCTAAGGTTCTTGCGACAATCAAACCTTTCTCGATGACAGATCGATAACCATCCTTTTTGTCATAATGCTCTCTCATTGTATTTCGTCCTCGTTTTTCATTGTACCGTTCTAACAAAAGCCTTCCACCGCAAAGCGATGAAAGGCTTTAACAACATTTATATTCCTTACTCCCACTCTATTGTTCCGGACGGTTTCGGGGTAAAGTCATACAATACGCGATTTACACCGGGCACTTCGCTCGTAATGCGTTCCACCAAATGTTGCATGAGCTCAAAAGGAATATTTTCCACCGTTGCGCTCATTGCGTCGGTAGTATTTACGGCACGGATAATAACGGAGTATTCATAGGTACGCTTTCCGTCCCGAATACCGGTAGAACGGAAATCAGGCACTACGGTAAAATACTGCCATACTTTGCCCTCCAGTCCGTGCTTGGCAAATTCCTCACGCAAGATGGCATCCGATTCACGAACCGCTTCTAAGCGATCCCTGGTAATAGCTCCGGTGCAGCGAACACCAAGCCCCGGTCCCGGGAAGGGCTGGCGATATACCATGTTATCGGGAAGGCCCAGCACCGAGCCTACCACGCGCACCTCATCCTTAAAGAGAATGCGTACCGGTTCAACCAACTCAAAGTTAAGGTCTTCAGGAAGTCCTCCCGCATTGTGATGCGCTTTTATCCCCTCTTCGCTTTCCAAAATATCCGGCCAAATAGTGCCTTGACCCAAGAAGCGAACCCCGTCAAGTTTGCGTGCTTCTTCGGCAAAGACTTCAATAAATTCGCCGCCGATAATCATGCGTTTTGCTTCAGGATCCGCTACGCCTTCCAGTTTTCCGAGGAAACGCTCCACCGCATCAACATATACGAGATTTGCTCCCATTTGCTTTTGGAACACTTCGATAACCTGCTCAGGCTCACCCTTACGCAATAAGCCGTGGTTCACATGAACACAGGTCAGCTGATCTCCAATTGCCTTAATAAGGAGTGCCGCCACCACGGAGGAATCCACGCCGCCGGACAAAGCAAGAAGCACCTTATCCTCTCCTATTTGTTCCCGTAATGCCGCCACCTGTTCTTCGATAAATACTTCCGCCTGTGCTACTGTCGTAATGCGCTCCATACCTTCCGGTCTTCTCATCAGTATCATACCATTTCTTCCTTCCCCAAATATGAATGTCGTCCATATGTAAAATACACTTCTTTCACAACCTATTGTAAAAAAATTCGGGAAATGGTGCAAGATAAAAGACTATCTGTTAGAAGTATTTATTGGAATCTGCCGGAGCACCAACTCTGTCCGCATAAGAATACTCGCGGATAGCAGCGCAAACGGTTATTTTATAGCTTTCAAATAATTTTTCCCTACCCTCTTTTTGGCACATACGATGCTCCACAACATTTCTCCATCGTTCCACGGCCTCCTCGCTTTTCCATACATTCATGGATAAAAGCTTTCCTTCTTCATTAAGGCTGGAAAAACGTTCCATACGAATAAAGCCTTCAAAGCCTTCCAATAAAGGTTTCAGCATAGCCGCTAAATCTAAATATCTTTTCATACCTTCCTTCGTAGGTTTCACCTCAAACAGCACAATTATATCGCCCATATCAAACTCTCACCTTCTGCTCTTCTAAAGCCAATAATGCGCTTTTCATATCTACCCCACCGGCATAGCCGACCAATTTGCCGCTCGTACCAATGACTCTATGGCATGGCACGACAAGCGTAACCGGGTTTTTATTATTAGCCAGTCCCACTGCACGACTTGCTTTGGGGTTCCCTATAGCAGTTGCTATCTCCTTATAAGTACGTGTTTCACCGTAGGGAATACAAAGTAACTGTCCCCAAACTTTCCTTTGAAACTCTGTTCCCTCTAATTTGTATGCAAAATCAAAGGCCGTACGTGTCCCATTAAGATATTCCATAACCTGTGTGTAAACTTGATCCGTAAATTCCGTCTTTTGTCCATAGGAGTCTGTTTCACTGACTTTTTTTAAAAACACTACAAAATCGTCGTCATAGCCTATTCGCAATAAACCAAAGGGGAACTCATATACAGCAAATCCTCTCCTCATGCAGCCTCTCTTCTCTGATATTCAGGTAGTATGATACGAATTTTTATTTGCCGAAAAGACAACCATCAGATTTCTTCAATATCCAGTCCCAGATACGGACCGATAAGCTGACGGTGGCACTGATAAGGAGGTGCTTCAAAGCAGCACAACATCAGTGGCTTTTCTCCATTCTCCACATAAATCTTCTCCAAAAGTTTACGAGTCTCTTCTTTATCTAATTTCCCAAGAACTTCCTCTATATAACGCGGTTTAAACCCTTCCCAATTTGTTGTGGGATGGCAAACATCAAGAAATTCCTTTGATGGGGCAAACAAGGCCGAAAGATCCACATACTCATCAACTACATTCGTAAATGATTCAGGTGGCTCAACGCAAGATACCCTAACATATGTATACTTGTCTTTTTCCAAATTTACCACATTGTCATAATAGGTTGAGTACATTTTCATTTGTGTTCCTCCTTTTTTCGGTACTCCGCTGGAGTAAGATGAACTTCCTTTTTAAATAATTTATAAAAAGCGGACAAGCTTCCAAAACCTACTAAATAAGCAATATCTGCGATTTTTTCATCTGTATCCTTCAAAAGATACTTCGCCTCTTCAAGACGCAGATGGTCTGCATAGGCTTTAGGCGTCATTCCGTATTCTTCTTTAAAAATATCCGCCAATCTCCGTCCGGTAATACCGATCTCATTCAGTTCTTGATATAAATCAATCTGCTTGCGATACACATTTTTAATTTTATTCTTTGCTTCCTCAGCAATTCGCTTCATCGGTTCGTAGTCAATCAAGTCGCTTCTACACCGTTTACAGGGACGAAATCCTGCTTTTCTTGCTTGTTCCGATGTCTCAAAAAAGCAAATATTTCCTCTATTAGGCGGTTTTGACTTACAGGAAGGACGACAATATATCCCCGTTGTTTTTACAGCATAAAAGAAAACGCCGTCATATTCCATGTCGTTATTCAAAACAGCCTGCCATTTTTCTTCCTCAGTCATACCTTCTTCCTCGCTGGTGCCGGGTCGGTGAGCTCAGGGATGGCGCCTCCCGCTAT
>JBHAEC010000061.1:0-11310 GCA_041855385.1 Veillonellaceae bacterium | reverse complement strand
TGTTTCTACCGGTGTTACCACCGTGTTCGGATTTACCGCAAGATTTTCGGAAAGCCGAATGGTGAAAGGCTTTTCGAAAAATGAAGTGATTCGCTCTGCTATCGTTTCCTTCTTTATTATTTGTTTGTCCATGACGGTATCGTTGGTGGGATTGACGAATATTATCAAATATGGTTACGGATATTGCGGTTATTTAGCAATCGGTATCATTGTTGTTCCCTTCTTGACAGTTGGCGTGTATAAAAATAGACGATATATGAAAGATAGCGTGTATCGAGCACGCATAGATGCCACAAATGGAGTAACAGAATAAGAGAAAAATAAGCTGAAAATAAAAATCCTTTAGACAAAGCTTCGTATCCAAAAGATTCAGAAGTAGTTGTCTAAAGGATTTTATCATGTTTGCATTATCTACAAGAAAATCAAACTTCTTACAGTTTGTAGTAGATGCCGCCGTCCGGACCAAGTGGCAAGTTGAAGATGATGAAGATAACAAGCAGAATGGACCAGAAAATAGAGAATGCCACCGTATAAGGCAACATATTGGCGATAATGGTTCCGATACCTGTCTTAGGAGCATAGCGTTGTGCAAAGGCAACCAATACAGGGAAATAAGGGAACAGCGGTGATATAGGATTTGTCAAGGAATCGCCGATCCGGTAAGCAATCTGTGTCAAAGCGGGATCATAGCCGACCAATAAGAACATCGGTACAAATACAGGCGCCATAATTGCCCATTTTGCAGATCCGGAACCGATGAAGAGGTTGACGAAAGAACTTAGGACAGTAAAGCTGAGGATGAGGGCAACGCCCACAAAGCCGGCATTTTTTAAGAACTCTGCACCCTTTACAGCGATGATGAGTCCCAGATTGGACCAGTTGAAGTAAGCCAAGAACTGTGCCGCAATAAAGGCAAGTACGATATAACTGCCCATGCTGGACATGGATTCGCCCATCATGCGAACTACATCTTTATCGCTCTTAATAGAGCCCGTTACCTTGCCATAAGCAAGACCGGGGATTAAGAAGGACAAAAGTACCAATGGTACCATCCCTTGCATAAGGGGAGACTTGAAATTTAATAGGGTATTAGTTGCAGGGTCGGCCATAAAAGGCTTCGGTCCGAAGCAGAGAGCCAAAACAATAGCAACAAATACGAGTAGTGAAATGAGAGCATAACGAAGTCCTTTTACTTCAAGGTCGGTGAGTTCGTTACGCATGCTTTCCTGGTGAAGCGCAATCTCCGCTGTCGGCTCGTATGTACCGAGGCGAGGCTCGATAATCTTAGCATTTACATAGTAGCCTGCTGCGGTCAATACGAAAGTAGACACGAAGAGGAAGTAGAAGTTCATCGCAGGAGATGCGTTATAGGAGGGAACGACTACCTGTGCGGCAGGAATGGTAAATCCCGTAATCAGAACATCCAGCATATTAACGAATAGGTTGGCCGAAAAACCCGCAGCCACGCTACCGTATGCTACGAACATACCAGCCAACGGATGGCGCCCCAAGGCCATAAAAATGCTTGCCGCAAGCGGTGGAAGTACGATAAATCCCGCATCACCGGCAGCGTTGGCGCAGATACCGATAAGGATTACCATCAAAGTAACCATACGAGGGGATACCCCGGTTAAAGAACGTTTCATAGCCGCTTCCATAAGGCCGGTTCTTTCTGCAATGCCCACCCCGATCATTGTTACGAGAACAAGCCCTAGTGGCGGGAAGGATTGGAAGTTTGCAACCACTTTACCCAATACCATTTGAAGATTTTCTCGTGTTAGTAAACTAACGGCAGGAACCACCTTTTGTGTAGATGGGTGAACAACGCTCACTCCCGCAGCCGCGACAAAGTGAGAAATGAAAATAATCACAATACATAAAATAAAAAACAGTGTTACCGGGTCAGGCAATTTATTGCCCGCAGTTTCAAGCTTGCTGAGAAATCTTTCTAAAAGATTTGCTTTTACTACTTGTTGTTGCTCACTCATAGGACCCTCTCCTTTGTTATAATATCAGTCTTTTTTTGGTGCCTGTTCGGCAAAGTGGAAGGCACCTGTTAACATAACGCTTATTCCTAGTGCCAATGCGTCTTCGTCGAGACGGAACTTGGGGTGATGAAGATCGTAAGTACATCCTTTTTCCTCATTTCCGATTCCCAGGAAGAAGAAGCAACCGGGGATGCGTTTCAGATATGCGGAGAAATCTTCCGCCGGCATCATTGGATCCACGGTTTGTACCACATTAGGACCGCAAGTGTCGTTTATAAGAGAAATCATGGTTTCCGCTACTTCCTTGTTGTTGATAGTAGGTGAATAGCCAAAGAGATAATCCCATTCTATGGTTGCGCCATGTGCCTCGGCTACGAGACGGGCGATTTCCTCCAAGCGTTTAGCCGTTCTGGCTCTCGTTTCTTCATTAAAAGTACGAACGGTACCGAGCATAGTCGCTTCGTTAGGGATAATATTATGGGCGGTTCCGGCATGCAATGAACTGATGCTCACCACAACCGGGTCAATAGGATTGCGTTCCCTCGATACAAGCAGCTGCATATTGGTAATAACCTGTGCCGCAATGGTGATGGGATCAATAGCTAAATGAGGAAATGCTGCGTGACCGCCTTTGCCGCGAACCGTAAAGGTTAAGCTGTCTGCGGAGGCCATGATAGGACCCGGAATAAGGCCTATTTGACCGGCAGGAAGGAAGGGCATAACATGTTGCCCCAGGATAACATCGCAGTCATCTACTACACCTGCTTCTACAAGAGGTTTGGCACCTCCGGGAAGTAATTCTTCCGCTGCTTGGAAAATAAGCTTGTAGGTACCGCATAGCTCTTCTTTCTTTTTAGAAAGGACAGCCGCTACGCCGAGGAGCATGGCCGTGTGTGAATCGTGACCGCAAGCATGCATTTTACCATCTATCTGTGAAGGAAAATCTACACCGCTTTGTTCAGTTACCGGCAATGCGTCAATGTCGGCACGAAGGGCAACGGTATTTCCCGGCTTACCGCCTTTTAACAAGGCAACCAGCCCTGTGGGAGAGGGGTGAGAAATTTCAAAGCCACCGAGCTCTGTTAAGACAGATTCGATGTATTTTGTTGTCTCCACTTCCTCAAAGCTGATTTCAGGAAATTGGTGTAAATGGCGCCGCCAAGAAATGACTTGCTCCATTACCTCCTTTGCGTCCTCTCTAATCTTTGCATCAAACATAATAGGACCCCTTTCTTTATATGGTATAGTCTTGCTTTTTTAATGACAGTATTATATACCATATTGTCTTCTCTGAATAGTCAAAAGGGGCGTAAAAATGGACAAAATAGGAATGCACTTTGTATACATTT
This sequence comes from Veillonellaceae bacterium, assembly GCA_041855385.1. Lineage (GTDB taxonomy): Bacteria > Bacillota > Negativicutes > Veillonellales > Veillonellaceae > JBHAEC01. The sequence goes on along the minus strand of JBHAEC010000061.1, from coordinate 7,973 downwards.
GTAGAATCTACTTAACTTGTTTCAAAAAAGGCGATTTGCTAAAATTAAGAATAAGATAATGCATTGCAATATACACGAGATAAAGGACACATGAGAATATTATAAGGAGGCACACATGGGTGTATCCGTTTATATGGGAAGAGCAGGTACGGGAAAGACAGAAGCCTGCTTTACTCGTATCCGAGAAATATTAAAACAAAATCCGGGGGAATCCATCATTTTATTGGTTCCCGATTCCGCTACCTACCAAATGGAAAGAAGATTGGCGGAATTTATGCCGCAAAAAGGATTTACATCCGTTCGGGTAGTAGGCTTTACAAGGCTGAGGCATCAGCTCTTTCAGTCCATCGGCAAGAGGAAAAAAGAGGGTGTTTCCGATCTGGGAAAGACCTTGCTCCTTCGATCTGTTATGAAGGGAAGAGAAGATGAACTTACTATTTTACGCGGCTCTGTGGCTCGTCCTGGATTTTCGGCGATCTTGAAAAGTTTATTTGAGGAGTGTCACGCTTTCTGCCTGTCCCCGGAGGATTTAAGTAAGGCGGCGAAGGGCCTTTCGTCCAAAACCTTGAGGGATAAAATCGCGGATATTTCTCTCCTTTATGCCGATTATGAAGAAACCTTATCCGGTCTCGGATATAAGGAAACATTAGAGGAACTTATGGAAGCCATGGAAGTGTCTCCCATTATGGAAAATGCCCATGTATTTATTGATGGATTCCATTGGTTTACCCCCTTACAGCAGAGGGTCGTGGATACATTTATTAAACGAGCAAAAGAAACGGTTATTACGCTTACCGTGCCGGTGGAAAAAACAAATGCTGACGAGAAGCTGAGAGAGTGGAACCTTTTTGCTCGCCCCATGGAAGTGTATGCACATCTTGCAAAAAACTATAAGACCCAGATGAAAAGAGTGGTCTTTTCGGAGCCATATAGATTTACTAATAAAGATTTACAAATTATGGAAAGAGATTTTTTCCAATCTCCTTCGAAACAGCAGAAACAAACATTACAATTGACCTTGTTAGAAGCCTATAACGACTATAAAGAAGCGGATGCCATCAGCCGGAAGATTCTTGCTTTGGTGGAAGAGGGAGCACGATGGAAAGATATGATGATTGTGCTCCGCGATCATGGCGATTTCAGTCGTATCTTGGAAAATAGTTTTGATACCTACAAAATTCCTTTCTTCTCCGACGCACGGCACCCCATGGTCAGTCATCCTTTGGCGGAATGTATAAACGGCATATTTGACTTTCTCCGCAGACCGTTTCAGCGGGATATTTTGTTTGTTCTCTTGAAAACGGATTTGCTTCCCCTGACGAGGGAAGAAGCGGATTTGCTGGAGAACTACTGCTTGGCACATGGTATTCGTGAGAAGCATTGGCTGGCAAATGAGGACTGGGCTTATGAAAAGAACCGCCGAGAATCCGTATTGCCGGAGGAAGAAATACAAGAGGTCTCAGATGATGCGGAGTCAGCTGTAAATCAGTCCAGAAGACGGTTGACGGATATCTTTTTTCCTCTTCTTGCGTTTGCTAAGACGCCCCATAGCGGAGCCGACTGGTGTAAGTGCATATTTGCTTTTATGGAGAAGCTATGCATGGCTGCAACCTTGTCGAAATGGCACGAGAAGGAGATGCAGACAAATAACTTCAAGTCCGCATCGGAGCATGTACAGATGTACAAGCAAATGACAGGTCTTTTGGAAGAAATCGGACGCATCGGCAAAGAAGAGGTATATACGGCGGAAGAGATGGCACTACTTTTTAAAGAAGGATTTGAAAGCGGAATGTTTTCTCTGGTGCCGCCCAGTCTTGATCACGTAACGATTACTACTATTGAGAGAGGATACACGGGAGAAAGTGATTACGTGTTTCTTCCACAGCTTAACGAAGGGATATTCCCCAGACATATGGGAACCGAGGGCGTGCTAAAAGACAAGGAGCGGCAGGAACTTCTCAGCACGGGAATTTCCATGGCGGAAGGAGCTTTACGACAAGCCCTTAACGAGAACTTTCTTTTTTATTTGGCAACGACGAGGGGACGAAAGAATGTATTTTTGTCCTATGTTCAAACCGATGCGGAGGGGAACGGTCTTGAACCGTCCTTTCCCGTAATGCGCCTTCGAGAGCTGGGGTACATGGGGCAAAGAGAGAAGGCCCCCCTTACTATTGCTGAAGAGGAGGAGGCACAATATATTTGGAATGCTACGCAGGGAATGTCTCTCTTTTCGCAACGAATGGGATTATTGTACAAGGGAGAGAGATTATCTCCCCTATGGTGGCAATTTTATGATTGGGTAAGGACCGGTTCCTATGCGAATTTGCTGGAAAATGTAGTAAAAGCTCTTGGGGAGAAAAATGAGATGCCTCTTATCACGGCGGATGTAGTGCAAGACCTTTTGGTAAAGAACGGTGCATTTACGGGGTCGGTATCAAGGGTGGAGGCATATCAAAGATGTCCCTTCAGTTTTTATGCACAATACGCCTTAAAGCTAAAAGAGAGATCTGTGCAAAAATTTGCCCAGATGGAGATAGGAACCTTCCTCCACGAAAATCTTCGAATTATAGGAGAGCGCCTACTTGCTGACAATAGGCAATGGCGAGATTTGGATGAAGGGGAACAGAAAGAGATCTGCCGGCAGGTAGTAGAAGAATTAGCCAAAGAACTGCAATTCGGAATTTTGGAAGGAGATGCATTTTATCAGAATATAAAGGCTCGATTGCTGGCAACATTGAATCGTACGGTCATGCGTTTATCCGAGTGGTCGTCGAGAAGCCGGTTTGATATGGTTGCCGTAGAGAAGGACTTCGGCCGAAGCGGTGAAGGATGGGAGGCCCTTCGTATTCCCGTTACCTCTTCTGTATCCCTCAGATTAATAGGCCAGATTGACCGTATCGATGAATACAGGAAGGAAGACAATCTTTATACATTGGTGGTAGATTATAAATCAGGGAGCACGGAGATTAAGGGAGAGGATGTATATTATGGGTTAAAATTGCAACTTCTTACCTATTTGCTGGCGGTAGAAAAAAACCATCAAAGAGGCGAACTCATTCCGTCAGGGCTAATATACACATATGTAAAAAATCCCCAAGAAAGCACAAACTTTCCGATGACGGAAGAGAAAGCAGAACAGCTTCAGTCCACGACGGGAATAATCAAAAATAAGGGATATTTTTCAGATAACAGAGATACACTTTATGCCATGGATGAGGCGGTGGAAGGAAGCTACAGCATGTATGTACCTATTCGGTTCACGAAGGCAGGCATTCATGGTAGCGATAAGCAGAAAACAAAGTCAAGAGAAGACTTTGCCGTACTTACTTCGTATACGGAGCGAATCTTAAAGAAGACAGGGGAGCATATGTTAGCCGGACATTTTCCCATATCTCCCTATATGAAGAAGGGAAACAGGCCTTGTACATATTGCGAATATCGATCCGTGTGCCGGTTTGATTTGGCTTTGGCAGGGAATTCCTATAGATATTTGGAAAGTATGCCCGAAGAGGCGGCATTAGACAAAATGAAAGGGGGTGAGAAGGTATATGAAGTGGACAGCAGAACAACAGGCGGCGATTGAGTCTCCGAGAGGAAGCGGACTCTCCTCACAGACGCTTCTCGTAGCGGCGGCCGCCGGCTCAGGAAAGACGGCTGTACTCGTAGAGCGCATTATACAGCGGTTACAAGATAAGGATAATCCCTTGTCCGTAGATGAACTATTGGTTATGACCTTTACAAGAGCTGCGGCTGCAGAGATGAGTGCCCGTATAGGTGCTAAACTGGCCGATGCATACTACGAAACGCAGGATGAATATTTGGAAAAACAGCTTAGTCTGCTTCCGTCCGCTCATATTTCTACCTTCGACTCCTTTTGCCAGTGGGTGGTGCGAAACTACTTTTACTATATGGATATGGATCCGAATTTTACAATTATGGGAACGGAAGAGCTTCAATTATTGCAACAGGAAGTGCTGGAAGAAGTGCTCTTAAAGGCATATGAAGAAAATCTGTACCGCATTTACGAATTGGCTGAAATCTGGGGAAATAATCAATCTGATGAAAGGCTGAGAGAAACGGTATTGCGCATACATACCTTTTCACTGGCACAGGATAATCCAAAAGGTTGGTTATGTAAAACAAAGGAGGCCTATCGGAGCATAGGAGAAAAACCTCTCAAAGAATCCCTATGGGGGCAGCTTTGTTGGGATGAACAACGAGATTTGTTGGATACCGTGCTTGCAAGATATGACAAAATGAAGGCTCTTGTTTTAGGTCCCGGAGGCCCCTCGCCGTGGATAGGGCATGTTGAGGCGGTTGAAGGGGTGCTTAAGCTGCTGGAGGAGGCCGACACATGGGATGAAATGGTTGAGGCGATTTCTCATATAGATAAGAATTGCTTTAAACCCTATGTGAAATCGAGCAAAATATTTAAAGAGGGCCTTGCGTCAGGATTGATAGACCCCGACAGCGTGGCAGAGACGGAGGCATTAGGTAAGGGAAACAAGGAACTGTTGGAATCTATGAAAGACGGTGTATTTGCCCTTCGCGAAGAAGAATGGCTTCCCGTGATAAAGGAGCAAGGCCCGATATTGGAAGGGCTCATCGAGTTGGTAGAAGCGTTTCAAGAAGCCTTGGCAATGCGAAAAGAAACAGACGGCTTGATGGACTTTTCCGATACGGAACATGCATGTCTTAGAATGCTCACGGAATACATTGATGAAAAGGGCCATCGGCATCCCTCGGCGGTAGCTAGGGAACTACAACAGACATTTAAGGAAGTGTTAGTCGATGAATATCAGGATACCAATGGTGTACAGGAAGCGATTGTAAATCTTATTTCTCGAGAAGATAATCGGTTCTTTGTGGGAGATGTAAAGCAGTCTATTTATCGCTTTCGTTTGGCCGATCCGACGCTCTTCATGGATAAATACCACCGCTTTGACAAATCTCAGGAGGCGGTGGAAAGGCGGATTGATCTGGCAAAGAACTTTCGCTCTCACGAGAATATTTTAAAGAGCACAAATTTTATCTTCCGGCAGATTATGACGGAAGAGGCTGCGGAGCTGAACTATGGGGATGAAGAAGCACTTTATGCAGGGCGTGTAGTGGAGAACCCACCTGTTTCATGGGTAGGAGGTGATGTGGACGTCCACATTGTCGAAGTGCCGAGGAAAGACCGTGAGACACTTACAGAGGAGATCCCCGGTGAGGAGAGGGAGGCACAGGCTACTGACGAAGACGGAGAAACGCTCACAAGCATAGAGAAAGAAATTCAGTGCATCATAGAGCAGATATGGGCATTAAAGAATGAAAAGAAGACGGTACAAGACAAAGATGGCAATTTCCGGGAAATGGAATGGAGAGATATTGTTGTTCTGCTTCGTTCCTTAAGCGGCCGAGGGAATGTGTTTGTGGAGGCTTTCAGACGTGCCGGTATTCCCGCATATGCGGAAGAAAAAAGCGGTTATTTTAACGCCAATGAGGTTCTTGTTATGTTGGCTTTGCTCCAGGTTGTGGACAATCCGGAGCAGGATTTACCGCTGGCGGCCGTGTTGCGATCGCCCCTTGTGGGATTGGACGGCAATGAACTGGGGCGCTTGCGGGCATCCGGAGCGGGAAGCCTGTGGCAGGTATTACCCGTTTTCTGCGATCGCTATAATCATGAGAAAGTAAGGCGCTTCCTCTTGCAGATGGATGAGTGGAGGACTTTGGCGAGACGGCAGGGCGTGAGTGAACTTGTTTGGCAAGTGTATAAGGAAACCGGCTATTTAGATTATGTGAGCGCAATGCCTGATGGAGTGGTGCGCCGGGCCAATCTAATGGCTCTTTATGATAGGGCTAAGGAATATGAAGCGACCAGTTTTAAAGGCTTATATCGATTCTTACAATTCTTACAGAAAATCAAGGACAGCGGGCAGGATTTAGGCGTGGCGAAGACAGCCTCCGAGAGTGATAATGTGGTTCGCATTATGACCATTCACAAAAGTAAAGGCCTTGAATTTCCCATTGTCTTTTTGGCGACGGCACAGAAAAAATTCAACCGCATGGATTTAACAAATATGCTATTACTCCATCAATATTTGGGCATAGGTATGAAGGGATATTATCCGAAATATCGGGTGTTTTTTCCTTCGTTGCCTTGGTTAGCACTGAGGAGGCAGCTTGAACTTGCTATGCTGGCGGAAGAGGAGCGGATTCTTTATGTGGCGCTTACAAGGGCAAAAGACAAACTATTTATCACCGGGACGACGGAGAATGTGAAATCCCTGTGCAAGAAGGCTTGTATGGCTATCGGCGAAGATGTGAAGCTGAGTAAAGCCTTGATTACAGGGGTAAAATCCTATTTGGAGTGGATTATGCTGGCTCTGGCTCGCCATCGGGAAGGTGGGAACCGTATTCGCGTTATGGCCGAGGCGGATGGTAGTGATCTTCTCGATTTACCGGATAAGGACAGTCAATGGAATCTTCGTTTCCACGGTAGCGAAGAATATGAGTTTTGGCAGGATAAGGAGAACCCTCAACATGGAGAAATTCAGCAAATTTTGTCTTTCCTGCCCGGCGAGAAGGGGGGTCTTCCTGCTGAGGTAGAGGCGCGCCTTTCTTATCGCTATCCTCACGAGACGGCGGTAGTGACGCCTGCAAAAATCAGTGTAACGGAAATAAAACGCAGGTTTGCGGAGCATGAAGAAGAAGCGGAATCGCTACCCTATGAAAGTGCTTCGGAGAACTGTGAAGAGGCTGTTTTACCCGCTTTCGTGGGAGTGCCGATGTTTGAAGAAGAGGAAGACCGTTCTGTCAGCGCTATGGAATATGGGACGATTATGCATCTTCTTATGCAGTTATTGCCCCTAAAACATTACACAAGAGAGACTTTGCAAGAAGAGATCCAAAAACTTGCGGATAGGGGACATTTTACTCCGAAAGAGGTACGAGCCATACGAATAGATCAAGTCCTTCGTTTCTTTGAAGGGAATCTGGCGAAGCGAATGCTCCTATCCGTTCATGTAGAACGAGAGCTGTCCTTTAGCTCTTTGATAGAAGCAAACCGGATTTATGACGGACTAAGCGGTGAGGAACAGGTGTTTATGCAAGGTGTTATGGACATGGCTTTTTTGGAGGATGAGAAGTGGGTACTCGTGGACTACAAGACGGATTATGTACGTAAGGAAGAGGAGTTGCTACATCGCTATAAGATCCAGCTACAACTTTATAAAAACGCACTGGAGTCGCTAACGGGTCTTCCTGTAAAGGCTGCATACATCTACAGCTTTAAACTTGGAAAGGAAATAGAGGTAAAATAATAGCCGAGTAAAATAAAATAAACCCCAAGCCGGATGAGATATATCTGCAAAATTTATGCGGATATTCTCTGTGCTTGGGGTTTTCTTTTCGTATAAGACGATGTATCGTCATAGTTTAATAAAAGAAGGTGCTACCAAGTAAAAGAATGTCTGGTTTTCGTCAGTTTTCGTATCATTTCGAAAGGGGCAACCATGGTTTGATTGACGCCAAGTTGGCTTGACGGAACGAAAGCAGTCCAATTTTTACCCTTATCGTAAGAGATATAAGCGCGATCCTCTCCTATATAAATTGGAATGGTAAGCATATGCTTATCTAAGAATTCAGCGGTTAAATATGTCTTGTTGGGGTCGTCTACTATGCAGAACATAAGTAATTCAGGGCCATGTACTTTTTTGACGGTAAAGTTTTTCTTAAAATCGACGGAAAGAACCGGAACCGTCCAAAGAGTAAAATCCTCTTTTTCCATGACCGTAATAGATGAGGTGTCCATATATTGAGCGTACATCATGTGGCCGTGGTACCATTCAAAATTAGGATAATTCTTTAAAGTGAACGGATAATTGGCCATTCCTGTAAAGGGAAGCATGAGTAACATAAGTACCAATAGCAGTTTTTTCATGATAATCTCCTTTCTGATAACACAAATCTACAAGAACCTATGGGAGCGC
>JBHAEC010000060.1:0-3822 GCA_041855385.1 Veillonellaceae bacterium | reverse complement strand
TCGTACGAGGATATGGGGTTGACCAAAATAGCCTAAGCCCCATGCTAAAGAAGAAATGAGCCCTATTAATAATGTAAAGGAATCCCCGAATCCTCCGAAGAGAGAAAGTCCCTGGGGAAACTCCTGCTCTATAAGGGCAGCGGTATCTCCTGCTCCTCCAAGGGCAAACATTGCTGTCACAGGTACCAGTAATATGGCAATAAACATCATGGTTCCTTGGATAAAATCGGTGAAACAGACGGCTAAGAAGCCCCCCAAGAAGGTGTAAAAAACAACAACTCCTGCACTGAGTAAAAGGGCTGTCGTGTAATCCATACCAAAGATGGTATTAAATAATTTTCCCCCGGCCACAAAACCTGATGAAGTGTAAATGAGGAAGAAGATCAGAATAAATAAAGCAGAGACGATGGATAACACATTGGATTTGTCGTGAAATCTGTTTTTTAAATAATCCGGCATAGTCAAACTTTCGTTTACTTCCGTGTAATTACGGAGCTTTTTGGATACGAAGGCCCAGTTGAGGTAGGTGCCTCCGGCCAAGCCGATGGCAATCCAAAAAGCGGAAATGCCGGATGCGTAGGCAAATCCGGGAAGTCCCATGAGCATCCATCCGCTCATATCGGATGCTTCGGCACTCATAGAGGTAATCCAAGGGCCTAATTTTCTTCCGCCCAAAATGTAATCGCTTAATTCGTTTGATTTTTTGTAATAGTGCACACCGATGTACATCATCAAGCCCAGATATATGGTGAAAGCAGCGATGACCGATATATTGTTACTCATGTATTTTTATGCCCCCTCTACAGTGAATGAAAATATAGACACTTTTATAGACTATATAGTTTAACTTCTACATTATATCATTATGATTTTCTCTTGCCTATAGTTTATATTTTATAGGTTACTATACAGGTTTATGGATAGATCGGTAGGAAATCTAAAATATTTGCTCATCTACTTGTAAATGTGTAAAATAGTAATGATAAGGACTTTTAGGTTAGGAGGAACTATGGTACCGGATATAGCCGTACGGGCATTACAACATTACTTTGGTTACAAGGAATTTCGTCCGGCTCAATGTGAAGTGGTAAAAACTCTTCTAAGAGGAGAGGATTGTATGGCAATTATGCCTACCGGTGCAGGGAAATCTATTTGTTTTCAGGTGCCTGCATTATTGCATAAAGGTATAACTTTAGTGTTTACACCCCTAATTTCCTTGATGAAAGATCAAGTAGACGGACTTTTGTTACAGAATCTGCCTGCTGCATTTTTAAATAGCTCTCTGAGTGCAGATGATTTTGGGCGTCGTGTGAGGGATTTGCAAAGAGGCGAAATAAAGCTTTTATATTTGGCTCCGGAGCGACTGGATGCACTGTGGTTCAGGAAAATTCTTTTAGAGTTGCCTGTCTCTCAAATTATCATAGATGAGGCACATTGCGTGTCGCAATGGGGGCATGATTTTCGTCCTTCTTACCGGAAGATAGCGCCTTTCATTGAGGAGTTTAAGAAAAAACCTATTGTAGGAGCTTTTACGGCAACCGCAACAGAAGAGGTGGAGGAGGATATTAAAAGGCTTTTGCACCTACAAAGCTCAAAAGTTTTTATTACCGGTTTTGACCGCCCCAATCTGTCGTTTCATGTAGAACATGTAGCCAATAAGTTGAGCTATACCATCCGATATATAGAGGCTCATAAAGAAGAATGCGGCATCGTATATTGTGCAACCAGAAAAGAAGTAGAGCATGTATATCAAGAACTGCTAAAGGTAAATATTAAAGTAGGGTATTATCATGCCGGCTTAGATGATGAGATAAGGAAAAAACATCAGGAAGATTTTATTTTTGACAGGGTTTCCGTCATGGTGGCGACCAATGCATTCGGCATGGGGATAGATAAGAGCAATGTGAGATATATCCTTCACTATCAAATGCCGCGTAACATGGAAAGTTACTATCAAGAGGCCGGAAGGGCCGGCCGAGATGGGAATGAGGGAGAGTGTATACTTCTTTATAATGGGCAGGATGTAAGAATCCAAAAATTTCTTATTGATCGGTCAGACTATGAGCCTCATCGGCGTGACATAGAGCTTCAAAGATTACAAAAGATGATAGACTATTGTTTTACCGGAGGCTGCTTGAGAAGTTATATTCTGCAATACTTTGGAGAGATTCCGCCGTCTAACTTCTGTAAAAACTGTAGCTCTTGCCTACGGAAGGGAGAAGAAAAAAATATTACGAAAGAGGCAAAGGCGGTTTTTCGGGCCATTGCCGTGACCGAAGAGCGATATGGTGCTACGATGATTACTTCTTTACTTGTAGGGGTGGAAAATGAACGCATACGATACTATGGATATCATCGTCTTCCCGAATTTGGTGCATTACGAGATCTAACGGAAAAGGAGATAAAAGATTTAATTCGTATGCTTATTGCTACCGGCTACATTGAAAGTAGTAGCGGAAAGTATCCTACACTTTCTCTAATGCCCGCTGCCGATGATGTACTGCAAGGAATGGCAGAGGTTACGCAGATTATGCCTCGTGTAGTGGAGGGACAAAAGAAAACGAGTGCACTAAAGAAATCCGGGAAACGAGAAAAGGGACTTTTTATTTATCTTCGCGAACATCGAAAGAGATTGGCACAGGAAGAAGGTGTGCCTCCTTACTTAATTTTCTCAGATACGGTGTTAATCGACATGGTAGAGCAGCGCCCTAAAACATTGGCAGATTTTTACTCCCTTAAGGGGGTGGGGCAGGTGAAATTGGAAAAATACGGCATGTCATTTTTAAAAGCTATTAGTGACTATAAGGAGAAATAAATGAGTTTAGCTGATAAACAGTATTTAGCTATTATAAAGCGAATTCTGGAAGAGGGTTATTATGACCAAAATCGTACGGGGATAGCTACTTATAAACTTCCCCATCAGGTTATGCAGTTCGATTTGTCGCAGGAATTCCCCATACTTACCACAAAGTTTGTTGCCTTTAAAACGGCAGTTAAGGAATTGTTGTGGATTTGGCAGAAACAGAGTAATAATGTAAAAGAACTGCAGGAAATGGGCGTTCGCGTCTGGGATGAATGGATGCTGGCGGACGGCACCATAGGTAAGGCTTATGGATATCAAATTGCAAAATACAGGCAGCTAGATCGATTACTTACATTGCTCAGGGAAGACCCACAAAGTCGTCGTATGCTTGTAACATTGTGGAATATCGAGGATTTGCCTGAAATGGCGCTTCAGCCTTGTGCATTTGAAACCTTGTGGGATGTGACGAACGAAAGACTAAACTGTATGCTGATTCAAAGAAGCGGAGATATGGGTTTAGGAGTACCTTTTAATACGGCTCAATATGCTGTATTGGTGCATTTGATTGCACAGGTATCGGGCTTTAAACCCGGACTTTTTACTCATGTTATCAATAATGCACATATATACGAGAACCATGTTGAGGTGCTAAAAGAACAGCTTAATCGATTGGAACAGGCTAAGCCGGCGCCGGTGCTAAAAATTAATCCGCAGATTAAGGATTTTTACGATTTTACCCCCGAGGATATTGTGCTGGAAGGATATGAACACCTGGGCAAGTTGTCTATGGAGGTGGCGGTATAATGCTTTCTCTTATTGTGGCCGTGGCGAAAAATGGCGTTATCGGTAAAAATAATCAGCTATTGTGGCACCTGCCGAAGGATTTACAGTATTTTAAAAAGTTAACGGATGGGCATATTATTGTCATGGGGCGGAAGACCTTTGAATCCTTACCAAAACTTTTACCCAATAGAACTCATTGGGTTATTACGGGGCAAAGGGATTATAAACCTCTATAT
>JBHAEC010000059.1:0-31050 GCA_041855385.1 Veillonellaceae bacterium | reverse complement strand
TGAAATGCCTTTTTGGGATTTATAAACAAGATAAGGGTACCATCAAGATAAACGGAGAAATAGTGGATATCGTTGACTCGAAGACAGCATTATCCTTGGGGATCTCCATGATACATCAAGAGTTATATCCGGTTCTACAAAGAAGTGTTATGGAGAATCTGTGGCTGGGGAGGTTTCCCACAAAAAAAATGGGCCCCATTTCTCTTGTGGATCATAAGAAGATGAAAGAAGATACACAGAAATTATTCGATGAAATTGAGGTCTCCATTGATCCGGAGGCACTGGCAGGAACATTGTCTGTTTCTAAGCTGCAGAACATAGAGATAGCAAAAGCGGTTTCACATCATGCTCGCATTATTGTAATGGATGAACCGACTTCATCATTAACAAGTGATGAAGTGGAGCATTTGTTTAAGATTATTAATACTCTGCGCGCCAGAGGCGTGGCAATTATTTATATTTCACATAAAATGGAAGAGATCCTCCGCATATCGGACGAAGTGACGATTATGCGTGACGGTAATTATATAGGAACTTGGCCTTCGTCGGAATTGACTACAGAGCAAATCATCAGTCGCATGGTAGGCAGGGAAATGACGCAACTCTTTCCGCATAAAACAAATACGCCGGGAGAAGAAATTTTACGAGTTGAGGGATTAAGCGCGGTAGATGCCTTGTCTTTTTCTAATGTGGATTTTTCCCTGAGACGAGGAGAAGTCCTGGGCGTAGGTGGCCTTGTTGGAGCACAGAGAACGGAATTGATTGAAACTATTTTCGGTCTGCGCAAAATTTCAAAGGGCAGGATTTTTGTTGAAGGGAAAGAGGTTAATATTCGTCATCCTCGGGATGCAAAAAAATTAAAAATGGCTCTTCTTACGGAAGAACGCCGTGCGACCGGAATTTTCCCCATGTTATCTATCGTTGACAACAATTCTATGGCAGCACTTTACAAATATCGTAATCGCTTTGGTTTACTTAACGATAAACTTAGAAAGCTGGATACAAAGAAGGGGATTGATTCCCTTCGCATAAAGACACCTACGGAGGAAACGCAGATTCAATCTTTATCAGGTGGAAATCAGCAAAAGGTATTATTTTCCCGCTGGCTTAATACAGATCCGGAAATACTTCTCCTCGATGAGCCGACACGGGGAATTGACGTAGGAGCAAAGTACGAGATTTATTCTATTATCAATGAACTGGCTACACAGGGAAAAAGTATTATCATGATTTCTTCGGAAATGCCGGAACTATTGGGGATGAGTGATCGAATCATGGTTATGAGCGGCGGAAAAATGACAGGCATTATTGAGCGAGATGAAGCGAGTGAAGAAAAAATTATGCAGCTGGCTACCGCAGGCCTATCCTAGGAGGAAATAAGATGAGTGGAAAAAGTATAACGAAACGTCTTTCAGAAAATGTAATTTACATTGTCTTGGTTGTTCTGGTCGGAGCTATCTCCATGCATAGCCCGGAATTTTTATCCTTTACCAGCTTGCGAGATATATTGATTCAGTCGTCGCCACGGGTTATTATCGCTCTTGGATCAGCGATGATTCTCATTACTGCCGGCTGTGATTTGTCTCCGGGCCGTATTGTCGGACTTACTGCTGTTGTTTCCGCATCTTTGGCACAAAGTCCGGATTATCCGAGACCGTTTTTCCCGGATCTTCCCGTATTGCCATTGGCAGTGCCGATTTTAACAGCCATTTTGGTGGGTGCGACCATTGGGCTAATATCCGGCATGGTTGTAGCTTATCTGCGTATAGTTCCTTTTATTTCTACCCTGGGCACCATGGTAATGACTTTGGGCGTATGTTCTTTGTATTTTGACATGCCACCCAATAATTCCCAGCCTATCGGCGGACTGCGTCCGGAATTTACTGCTATCGGAACAGGTGCTATCGATTTAGGCCCCGTATCTTTGCCCTATATTGTACTTATTGCAGCGACTATTTCTGTTATGATGTACATCGTGTATAACAAAACGGTGATGGGGAAAAATATGTTTGCTATAGGAGGTAATCCACAGGCAGCCATCGTGTCCGGTATCAATGTGGGAAAAACGCTTATTTGCATTTATGCACTGGCAGGCGCTTTGTACGGCGTAGGCGGAATTTTGGAGGCGGCGCGTACAGGCGGAGCTACAAATAACTATGGTAATATGTACGAACTGGATGCTATTGCAGCTTCCGTTGTAGGAGGTGTATCCGTATCCGGAGGGATTGGTACGGTTCCGGGTATCATTACGGGGGTACTGATTTTTACGGTTATCAACTATGGACTTACATTTGTAGGCATGGGGCCATATTGGCAGTTGATTATCAAGGGGATGATTATCGTCGCGGCCGTAGCTGTGGATGTAAGAAAGTACCTGGTAAAGAAATAAGATAGTTTTGAGGAGACCGAGGCATTTGCTAAGGTCTCTTTTCTGTTTCTTCATATTCTACCGCCTTGACAAGGCGCAAGGTGATTGCTATGATATTGCTATTATAGGAATACATATATAACGACAAAGAAGAGGAAAAATGACAGAGGATTTCTGCAGAGAGCACCGATTGCTGGGAAGGTGTGAAAAAGCCTGTCAGGGTAGCCTTGGAGTTAAGTAGCTGAAAACAGTAAGTTGCTTCGTTGCCCGCGTTAAGGGAAAGAGTGATTATGGCGCTTTATGGCATAATAAGTTAGGTGGTACCGCGGAAGTAGACCCTTTCGTCCTAGTAGGGCGAAGGGGCTTTTTTTTAGGTAAAGGGGAGAACATGATGAAGATATACGAAAACTTAACCACATATAATTCAGAGGAAATTGAACAGAAGTGGTATCAATACTGGGAACAACAAGGGTATTTTCATGAAGAGGTAGATGAAAATAAGACCCCTTATAGCATAGTACTGCCACCGCCAAATATTACAGGACAACTGCATATGGGCCATGCACTGGACAACACACTGCAAGATATTCTTATCCGTTTTAAGCGTATGCAGGGATATAATGTGCTTTGGATGCCTGGTACGGATCATGCGGGAATCGCCACCCAAATAAAGGTGGAAGAAATGTTGGAAAAAAGCGAAGGAAAAAGTCGTCATGATTTGGGAAGAGAGGCCTTTGTCGATCGCGTTTGGGAATGGAAGGAAGAATATGGCAATGTAATCGTAGATCAAATCCGTCGTCTGGGAGCGTCGTGTGACTGGTCGAGAGAGCGCTTTACTCTTGACGAGGGTTGCTCACAGGCGGTACGAGAGGTGTTCGTATCTCTTTATGAAAAAGGCCTTATTTATCAGGGCTCCCGCATAACTAATTGGTGCCCTCGTTGTGCTACCGCTCTTAGCGATATTGAAGTTGAACATGAGATGGACGAGGGAAAGCTATACTATGTTAAATATCCTGTTATAGGAGAGGATGAAGCATATATTGTTGTCGCTACAACGCGTCCGGAAACAATGTTTGGAGATACGGCTGTAGCTGTAAATCCGGAAGATAATCGATATGCACACCTAATAGGTAAAAGCTTGCTACTTCCCTTGGTGAATAAAGAGATCCCGGTTATTTCCGATGATTATGTGGACCCTTCTTTTGGTACAGGATGCGTAAAAATTACGCCTGCCCATGACCCTAATGACTTCGAGATGGGGCTGCGTCATGATTTGCCGGCTCCTATAGTTATGAATTTAGACGGCACTATGAATGATTTAGCCGGAACATATAAGGGATTAACGAGAGAAGAGGCTCGTAAAAAAGTAGTCGAAGATTTAGAAGAACAGAAGTACTTAGCCAAGATAGAGGACTATCAACATTCGGTAGGGCATTGCTCCCGTTGCAGTACTATCGTAGAGCCACTGACGACAAAACAGTGGTTTGTTAAAATGGATTCATTGGCAGAACCTGCCGTAAAAGCGGTGGAAAAAGGAGAAACCTCCTTTGTACCCGAGCGATTTACAAAGATATATATGAACTGGTTGGAAAACATTCGGGACTGGTGTATCTCCCGTCAGCTTTGGTGGGGGCATCGTATTCCTGCTTGGTACTGCGAGAGCTGTCATGAAACGATTGTGTCGAGGGAAGATATAGTTTCTTGCCCTCATTGCCACGGTAAGGTAGAGCAAGATCCGGATGTGCTGGATACTTGGTTCAGCTCGGCTCTTTGGCCATTTTCTACCATGGGGTGGCCTGAGGATACTCCGGAATTTAAACACTGGTACCCTACAAATGTGCTCGTAACGGGTTATGATATTATTTTCTTCTGGGTGGCGCGCATGATGTTTATGGGGCTTGAATTTGGAAAGCAAAAACCGTTTGACCACGTATTTATTCATGGCCTTGTAAGGGACAGTTTGGGAAGAAAAATGAGTAAATCCCTGGGAAATGGGATTAATCCGCTGGACGTTATTAATGAATATGGCGCGGATGCACTTCGATTTACCTTGGTTACAGGTAACACACCGGGAAATGATATGCGTTTTTACATGGAACGTGTAGAAGCAAATCGAAATTTTGCCAATAAGATTTGGAATGCCGCTAAGTTTGTCATTATGAATCTTGACGGATATGACTCTGCCTTTGTTCCCAAAAAGCAAGAGTTGACACTTGCGGATGTTTGGATTTTACAAAAATATAATGAAACGGTAGAACGCGTAACGACAAATCTGGAAAAGTTTGAGTTGGGAGAAGCGGCGTCTGCCGTATATGAATTTATATGGAATATGTTCTGTGACTGGTATATCGAACTGGTAAAACCCCGTCTTTACAATAAAGAAGGGGGAAAAGATAGGCAAACCGCACAATTTGTCCTCGTTACGGTTTTGCGGAACACGCTTCAACTCTTACATCCCTTTATGCCCTTTGTAACAGAGCATATTTGGCAACATTTACCGCACGAAGGAGACAGCATTGTAGTAGCCTCATGGCCAACGGAAATTTCACTCGAAACAAGTGCCGAAGAAATAAGCCATATGGAAATTATGATGAATAGCATTAAAGCGATTCGCAACATGCGTGCGGAAATGAATGTACCTGTAGGAAAGAGAAGCGAAGTTATTCTAGTTCCTTTGCAGGAGGGTCTGGCAGATACGATTAAAGCACATGAAGGTTATTACACCACTTTGGGATGGGCAGAAGGCGTTACTCTTCTGAAACCGCAAGACTCTCGCCCGGAAAATGCGACTACGGCGATTGTGAAAGGGATCGAAGTGTATCTTTTGCTTAAGGACTTAATTGACGCAGACAAAGAAAGAGCACGTATCAAGAAAGAACAAGAAACGGTGGAAAAAGAAATCAGTCGCTTGGAAGGTAAGCTGAATAATGCGGGGTTCTTGGCAAAAGCGCCGGAAGATGTTGTAGCTAAGGAAAAAGAAAAACTGGCAGGTTACAAAGAAAAAGAGCAGTCCTTGAAAGAGCGGATGGCATTTTTAGATACACTGTAAAAGATAGGAGTATGACGAGATGACATACGAAGAAGCACTGATATATTTACAGGGCCGCACATCCTTTGGGATTAAACCGGGATTGGAACGGATAGAAGCGTTATTAAAAGAGTTGGGGAATCCGGAAAAATCATATAAGACGATTCATATAACGGGGACAAACGGAAAAGGATCCGTCACGGCTTTTTTAGCAAATACACTCTCTGTGAGCGGTATACGGACGGGACGGTTTACTTCACCCCATCTTAATAGCTATACCGAACGGATGCGAATAAATGATCAAGATATAAAGGAAACCGATTTTGGCGAAATTATATCGAAGGTAGCGGCAAAGGCGAAAGTAATCGAAGAGCGAGGGGTTGAAGCCCCTACTGAATTTGAAATTCTTACAGCAGCGGCCTTTTTATTCTTTGAAGAGCAAGAAGTAGAATACGCTGTAGTGGAAGTAGGATTGGGAGGATTATTGGACTCCACAAATGTGATTACGCCGGAAGTATCGGTTATTACAAATGTTTCCATAGATCATCAATCTTATTGCGGAGAAACAATAGAGGAGATCGCCGTACATAAGTCGGGGATTATTAAGAAAGGCGTTCCTGTTGTGACGGCAGCTCAAGGGAATGCGCTAAAAATTATTCGCGAAAAAGCACATGCTTGTAAGGCGAAAATTTATTCTTGGGGAAAAGAGTTTTTTGCCGTAAGCCGAAGTGTTATGAAGACAGGGCAAATTGTTACGGTAGAAACGCCGGATAAAATGCAGGCCATGCTTTTTACAGGCATGGCGGGATTACACCAAGCGGTTAATCTCTCCTGTGCTTATATGGTCCTGAAGCTTTTGTTAAAGCAAGATGATCGCATCAGTGAGGAGACTATCAGAGAAGGACTGGCACGAACAACATGGCCCGGACGATTTGAAACGTTTTTTGTTCTCGGTAGGACGGTTATTCTGGACGGGGCACATAATGTTGGCGGAGCAGAGGCTTTTGAAGCTACCTATAGGGAACTTTATAAAGATAAGTCAAAAACGCTTGTGTTTTCCATTTTGGAGGACAAGGATTTAAGTGGCATTGCAACATATTTGATGGGCCCTCGTGATCGAGTTATCGTTGTTCCCGCTCCGACATCCAGAAGCTGTGACCCTAAGGAAGTCGTAAAAAAACTTCCTTGCCAAGCGGTAGCGAAAGAGTCTGTTTCAGAAGGGATTGAAGAAGCATTTAAGGAGACTGAAGAAGGGGATATTATCGCAGTTTGCGGTTCTTTATACATCTTGGGGGAAGCTAAGATGAAGTTAGTAGACATGGACAAGTAAATTACGGTATAATGGAGAAAATTTTTGGGAAGATAGCATAGGCATATCTTGACAAGGAGCTCTTCGCGATGAGTAAAATTGACAGCCTCAACGAGAATTTAAAACGGATGATCGTATATTCTCTGTATGGGGCTGTTTTTTTCATGCCTCTTGATGGAGAAATAGGCGCATTATTAATTTGGCTGGGTCTTAGTTTTTCTCTGTCACGCATGGTTTTTCTCCGTCGCTTTGAATGGAAAAAAACGGCAGCTGCTTGGGCTATAGCCGGTTTTTTTGTTTGGTCTTTTTTATCAATTAAAAACTCGTTGGTTCCTTCTTTTAGCCTTTATAACTGGGAATATTATGTATGCTCTTATGTGACTCTTTATGTATTGTTGGTAACTTATGTTGAATCGGAAGAAGAAAGAAACCGTATTTTATGGTTTACTTTTGCAGGAGGTGCAGGAGCGTGTCTCTTCGGTATATATCAGTATGTTCACTTGAGTAATATTGACGCCATGGACTGGGTGGATCCGGAACAATTTCCCCTTTTGCGCCGACGCATGTACTCTACGCTTCAAAATCCCAATCTGTTTGGCGAGTATTTGATGATGCTCCTGGGGCTTTTGATGCCTGCCGTACTACGAGAGAAAAAGGGGAGAATGATATACATATCCTTAGGAGTGCTCTTTTTCTTTTGCATGCTTCTTACCTATTCTAGGGGGATATGGGTGAGCTTTGCCTGTATGGTGCTTTTCTTGGGCGTAGTTGTAGAGAGGCGATTACTTTTTTCTTTGTTGGCTATACCGGGGGTATTGTTTTTCTACCAAGGAGAAATCGCTCATCGTCTATGGTCGCTTTTTTCCACCGATGATACCTCGGTGTCACTTCGCTACGCTCTATGGGACAGTACTTCTTATATGATAAGGGATTATCCCATCTTCGGTATCGGATGGGGAAGTTTTTGGCAGATGTACCCTTGGTACAATTACTTTATACAAGATCCGAAGGTCATTATTTTTCATGCTCACAATATGTATTTGCATTTAGCGGCGGAGATAGGTGTAGTAGGGCTCTGCTTCTTTCTGGCTATCGTGATCATACATGGGAAACAGGCTTTTGGAGAGAGAAAAAACGAGTTGGAACCGCCTGCGTGGAAATGTTATGGTGTGCCTTGTGTTATTGTGGGAGTGTTGGTGAGCAGCCTGTTTGATCACAATTTATTCAGTTTTCAAGTATCTGCGGTTTTTTGGGAAATTATGGCACTTAGCGTCTTGCCAACGATACTACGGAGGGAAAACGCATAGAGTAATAAATCGTATATTGTGTGAGATATAAAGAAAAAACTGCATTGTAATTATGCTTTTTGCGAAACATATAGTCTTATAGACGGTGTTAGAGTGATTGAATAGAGTATACAAATCGTATAAATTGTGACTATAACTGATTTTAAAACGCTTTTATTTAAGGATAAGAAAAATTCATAAGGAGATGCCCTCCGAGAAAGAATATTATTGACATTGAAGACCTAATGGCATAGAATGACTACGGTTTATATAAATGCATAAATGGAGTACACTTTTTATGGAAAAGGAGTATCCTATTGTAGTAAATTTTATACAGATGAAGTAGTTGGCGAAGAGCACGAAAAAAACTTAAAAATATGATTATATAACTACGAAAAATTGCAAACAATTAAGTGGTTATTGGTATTCGAAAGTATCCTTTTGCTTACATGTGTTGTAGGCTTATAAATATGGTTTAGTTTCTTAAAAAGAACCTAAAAAATTTATAAAAAAATAGAGGATATTTTAATTTTTTGTCGAATATATGTTTAGTGGGAATAAAAGCCCGAAAGAAAGCAAATAGAGCGTTTACCACTATGGTAGTAACTGCGAATACAATATTGTATCGCAGCAAAATATACCCTAACAAAAGGAGATGGTAATAATGATCGACATTCTAGATCGAGTGCGTTGCAGCGCATTGCACTCCAAGATTGTCAGCGCAGAAGAAGCTGCGCAGCTCATCAATCCAGGAGATCGAGTAGGTATTAGCGGATTTACACCTTCCGGTTATCCTAAAGCAGTGCCTTTGGCTTTGGCTAAAAGAATGGAATCCGATCCTTTCCAGATTGATCTTTGGACAGGCGCTTCCGTTGGTGATGAGGCGGACGGTGCATTGGCACGCGTTAACGGGATTCATCGTCGTTTCCCTTATCAGACGAACAATGATGTTCGCAAAGGGGCAAACAGCGGTGTAATTCGCTATATTGACCAACACTTAAGCCATACTGCACAGCAGGTTCGTTATGGTTTCTTCGGTTCTTGTGACGTGGCGATTGTAGAAGCTGCTTGCATTACCGAAGATGGTGGCATCGTACCTACGACATCTGTAGGTAACTCCCCCACATATATCAGCCAGGCTAAAAAGGTCATCATTGAAGTAAATGTTAGCCAGCCTCTTACTTTGGAAGGCATGCATGACATTTATGAGCCGTTGGATCCTCCAAACCGTCAACCGATTCCTTTGGTAACTTGCGGAGACCGTATCGGCACCACATACATCCCATGTGATCCGGCTAAAATCGTAGCTATCGTTCCATGCGATATCACAGATAAGACTCGTCCTCTTGCTCCTATTGATGACGATGCTAAGGCGATGAGTGCTCATTTGATCGAGTTCTTCCAAAACGAAGTTAAGCAAGGTCGTTTGCCGGCGAACTTGTTACCACTACAATCCGGCGTAGGTTCTGTGGCTAATGCGGTTATTTCCGGTTTGGCACAGGGACCTTTTACCGACTTGTCTATCTATACAGAGGTAATTCAAGACGGTATGTTTGATTTGATTGATGCAGATAAAGTGCTTGTTTGCTCCGGTACGGCATTATCGCCATCTCCGGACGGACTGAAAAAATTCTATGGTGATATAGACAAATATGCACCTAAGATTATTCTCCGTCCACAAGAAATTTCCAATAACCCAGGTCTTTCTCGTCGTTTAGGAGTTATCTCCATGAACACAGCGATTGAGTTTGATATATTCGGTAACGTTAACTCCACTCATATTATGGGATCCAAGATGATGAACGGTATCGGCGGTTCCGGTGACTTCACCAGAAATGCTTACATTTCCATCTTCTGCACGAATTCCGTAGCTAAGGGTGGCGACATTAGCTCCATTGTTCCAATGTGCTCTCACATTGATCATACCGAGCATGACGTTATGGTATTCTGCACAGAAAGAGGTGTTGCAGATGTTCGCGGTCTAAGCCCAGTGGAACGCGCTCGTCTGATTATCAAGAATTGTGCACACCCAGATTACCAACCGATGTTGGAAGACTACCTCGAAAGAGCTCTTGCGGCAACAAAAAATGCCCATACTCCAATGTTGCTTGATGAAGCACTTTCCTGGCATAAACGTTTCCTAGATACTGGAAGCATGCGAATTAAATAATTGTTTTATTTAGGAGGATGATGAAAACATGGCTAACGAAACTTTACAAGCCAAAATGGCTGCATATCAAGCGGCTTGCGACAAGGCCTTTGAAAAAACCCCAGAACGCAAAAACTTGACTTACAACAGACTTTATACTCCGTTGGATATTGAAGGATTTGACTATGAAAGAGATCTAGGATTCCCCGGTGAGTTTCCTTTCACTCGTGGCGTTCAACCTACTATGTACCGCGGTCGTCTTTGGACAATGCGTATGTATGCGGGTTTTGCGACAGCTGAAGAATCCAATAAACGCTATCGTTATCTAATCGAGTCCGGTGCAACCGGTCTTTCCTGCGCATTTGACCTTCCTACACAAATCGGTTATGACTCCGATGATGTTATGGCTGAAGGTGAAGTTGGTAAAGTAGGCGTTGCTATCGACTCTTTAGCTGATATGGAAATTCTTTTCGACGGTATTGATCTTGGTAAAGTTTCTACCTCTATGACTATCAACGCACCTGCATCCGTACTTCTTGCTATGTACATTGCAGTTGCGGAGAAAAAGGGTGTTCCTGCAAGTGCATTGATGGGTACTATCCAAAACGATATTTTGAAGGAGTATGCTGCTCGTGGCACATACATTTTCCCTCCAAAACCATCTATGCGTTTGATTACAAACATTTTCGAATATTGCTCTAAAAACGTGCCAAAATGGAACACTATTTCCATTTCCGGTTACCATATTCGTGAAGCGGGCTCCACTGCAGCTCAGGAAATCGCATTTACAATTGCTGACGGTATTGCATACGTTGAAGCGGCTATTAAAGCCGGCATGGACGTTGACGATTTCGCAGGTCGTCTATCCTTCTTCTGGAACGCTCACAACAACGTACTTGAAGAAGTTGCAAAATTCCGTGCTTCCCGCCGTCTATGGGCTACCATTATGAGAGACCGTTTCGGCGCTAAGAAGGCAAAATCTCAAATGCTTCGTGTACACACTCAGACAGCAGGCTCCATGTTGACAGCACAACAAGTTGACAACAACATCGTTCGTGTTGCTCTTCAAACAGCTGCTGCTATCATGGGCGGTACTCAATCCTTACATACTAACTCCCGTGACGAAGCATTGGCTCTTCCAACAGAAGCTTCCGTACAGGTTGCTCTTCGTACACAACAAATCGTTGCTTACGAATCTGGTTTAGCTGATGTTGTTGACCCATTGGGCGGATCCTACTATGTAGAAGCTATGACAAATGCAATTTATGATGAAGCTGCTGAATACATCAAGAAAATTGATGAAATGGGTGGCGCAGTTGTGGCTATCGAAAAAGGTTATATCCAAAAAGAAATTCAGGAATCTGCATACAAATGGCAGATGGAAGTTGAGTCTGGACTTCGCACTATCGTAGGTGTTAACAAGTTCCAAGTTGAAGAAAAACCTGTTGAAGGTCTTCTTCGCGTAGACGCATCTGTAGGTGTAAACCAAGCTAAGAAAACGCAAGCAGTTCGCGCTAACCGTGACCAAGCAGCTGTTGATGCAGCTCTTGCAGCTTTAGAAGCTGGTGCAGCGGATGAAGAAGTGAACTTAATGCCTCTAATCCTTGATGCAGTTCGCACTTACGCAACTCTTGGTGAAATTTGTGGCGTATTACGCAAAGTGTTTGGCGAATACCAAGCTCATGCAACACTGTAATTAATAAGGATTAATCGGAGGTATACTATCATGGCAGAAAAACGTATTAGAGTAATCGTAGCAAAACCAGGTCTTGACGGACATGACCGTGGTGCAAAAGTAGTAGCTCGCGCTCTTCGCGATGCAGGCTTTGAAGTAATTTACACTGGTCTTCGTCAGACGCCAGAACAAATCGTTGAAGCAGCATTATCTGAAGACGTTAATGTTGTTGCATTAAGCCTTCTTTCCGGTGCTCACAACACTTTGTTCCCTAAAATTGTTGGAATGTTAAAAGAAAAAGGCATGGGTGACGTGTTGGTTATCGGTGGTGGCGTTATTCCGGATGCTGATATCCCTGGTTTGAAAGAAGCAGGCGTAGCTGCAGTATTTACTCCTGGCACACCAACTGGTGATATCGTTGAGTTTATCAACGCTAACGTAAAATAACTATAGTTTCCTATGAGAACGGGGGTGTAGGCGACACCTCGTCTGCGCCCCTCTTTTATTTTCCGAAATAAAGGCGGTGTAACCAATGGATTTAGTCAAGGAACTTTTAAGTGGTTCAAGACTTGCATTGGCCCGTGCAATTACAGCAGTTGAAAACGAGTATGACAATGCTGTAGAGATTATGCAGGCTATCTATCCGCATACGGGAAAAGCCCGTATTTTGGGTGTTACAGGTGCTCCCGGCGCAGGGAAGAGTACCCTGACAGATAAGCTTGTAAAATATTATCGCGGACAAGGCAAGCGCGTCGGTATTGTCGCGATTGACCCGACAAGTCCATTTTCCGGAGGAGCTATCCTTGGGGACCGCATTCGTATGAATGATTTAACTCTTGATGAGGGCGTATTTATTCGTAGTATGGGTACCCGTGGAAGTTTGGGCGGCTTGTCGAAAAAAACAACTGATGCAGTTAAATTAATGGACGCTTTCGGGATGGATCTTATCCTTGTAGAAACGGTAGGGGTAGGTCAATCTGAAGTGGATATCGTAAAAAATGCAGATACGACTCTTATAGTTCTTGTACCCGGTTTGGGAGATGATATCCAAGCTATAAAGGCGGGAATTTTAGAGATCGGTGATGTGTTTGCGATTAACAAGGCAGATCGGGACGGCTGTGACAAGTTGAATATCGAAATTGAGATGATGCTTGATTTGGATTCTAAAAAAGTTGCGTGGCGCCCTCCCATTAAGCGAACGATTGCAAGTAAAAACGAAGGGATACCTGAATTGGTAGAGAGTATCGAAGAACACTTTGAATATCTGGAAGATTCGGGAGAACTGGAAACTCGTCGTGCAGCTCGTACGCGCAATGAGATTGCAAGCATGGTTCAAGAACAGGTTGGTCGCTATGTTATGCAAAAAATTACCCATGATGGTGAATTTGATGCAATGGTACAAGATGTTCATGAACGGAAAACCGATCCTTATTCGGTTGTTAACAGTATTATGAATAAAGTGCTAAAGTAGCATTTTATATATAATCAATCATTTAAAAAGGAGGCTATTAACAATGGCATTCAAAGTATTAAATGTGGACCACATTGGCATTGCAGTAAATGACTTACAAGCAACTAAAGAATTCTACAAAAACACTTTAGGCATTGAGCATCTTCCTGAAGATGAAGTGGTAGAAGAGCAAAAAGTTAAAGTAAGTTTCTTCCCATGCGGTGATGCTGAATTGGAATTCTTAGAAACAACTACTCCTGATGGCCCTATCGGTCGTTTCATTGAAAAAAATGGCGGTCGTGACGGCATTCAACACGTTGCGCTTCGCGTTGACAACATCGAAGCGGCTATCGCTGATTTGATGGCGAAAGGTGTACAGATGATTGATGAAAAACCTCGCTATGGTGCAGGTGGATCTGCAATCGCATTCTTGCATCCTAAAGCTACAGGCGGCGTTCTTCTAGAACTTTGCCAACGCATGAAATAAGAGAATTCTTATTTTATTAAACGTTTATAATTCTTCGGAGGTGTAAGAATGGCAACAGTTCAAGAAAAAATTATCTTGCTTCACGACAAAATTGATGTCGTAAAATTAGGTGGCGGTATCAAAGCCATTGAAAAACAACATGAAAAAGGCAAATTGACAGCTCGCGAACGCTTGATCCGTCTTTTTGACGCAGATAGCTTTGTAGAGTTGGATCAATTTGTAAAACATCGTTGTGTAAACTTCGGACAGGAGAAAAAAGAACTTCCCGGCGAAGGTGTTGTGACCGGCTATGGTACTGTTGACGGAAAGCTTGTTTATGCTTTTGCACAAGACTTCACTGTAGAAGGCGGATCTCTTGGTGAAATGCATGCCGCTAAAATTGTTAAGGTACAACAATTGGCGATGAAAATGGGTGCTCCGTTAGTAGGCATCAATGACTCCGGTGGAGCTCGTATTCAAGAAGCAGTTGACGCTTTGGCTGGTTATGGTAAGATCTTCTTCCTTAACACCTTGGCATCCGGCGTTATCCCTCAGATTTCCGTAATCATGGGGCCTTGCGCGGGTGGTGCAGTTTACTCCCCTGCATTAACTGACTTCATTTTCATGGTAAAAAACACATCTCAAATGTTTATTACCGGACCGGCAGTTATTAAATCCGTTACGGCTGAAGAAGTTACAGCTGAAGCACTTGGCGGTGCAATGGCACACAACAGTGTATCCGGTGTAGCTCATTTTGCAACTGAAAACGAAGATGACTGCTTAAACCAAATTCGTTGCTTACTTGGATATATTCCAAGCAACAATATGGAAGATGCGCCGATTATCGAGTGCAGCGATAATCCGGCACGTGAAGAAGAATCCTTAAATACATTGCTTCCTGATAACAGCAACATGCCTTATGACATGTACACTGTAATCAAGGCAACGGTAGATAATGGTGAAATTTTTGATGTTCAACCACACTTTGCTAAAAATATCATCACTTGCTTTGCTCGTTTTGACGGACAAACAGTTGGTATTATTGCAAACCAACCAAAAGTAATGGCTGGATGCTTGGACATTAATGCATCTTGTAAATCTTCCCGTTTCATTCGTTTCTGCGATGCTTTCAATATTCCTATCGTTAACTTCGTAGACGTTCCCGGCTTCTTGCCAGGTACAGCACAAGAGTGGGGCGGTATCATTCGCCACGGTGCGAAAATGTTATATGCTTACTCTGAAGCAACAGTACCTAAAGTTACTGTTATTACTCGTAAAGCATACGGCGGATCTTACTTGGCAATGTGCTCACAAGATTTAGGTGCTGACCAAGTGTTCGCATGGCCTACTTCCGAAATTGCGGTTATGGGACCAGCTGGTGCGGCTAATATCATTTTCCGTAAGGATGAAGATAAAGACGAAAAGACAGCTAAGTATGTAGAAGAGTTTGCTACTCCATACAAAGCAGCTGAAAGAGGGTTTGTTGATGTTGTTATCGAACCTAAACAAACTCGTCCTGCTGTTATTAATGCGTTGGCAATGCTTGCAAGTAAACGTGAAGCTCGCCCACCTAAGAAACATGGCAATATTCCGTTATAATAGAATCATCCATTCAGCGTAAGCTGGACGAATACTTTTTCTTATAACGATCAATATTGATATTACAGAAAGGATGGGAATTATGAGCGGTATGCTTATAGCCATAGCTGTCGTTGTGGGACTTTTCATTTTAATGAAAGTCATGAAGGGCGACAAATCTGAGGCTACTCAAGAAACGGCTACGCCAAGTGCAAAGCCACAAGCGGCAGCACCAACACCTGCTGCGGCAACAGCGGCTTCTGCCGATGATGAGGTTATGACTGTTATAGCAGCAGCTATAGCAGCTAGCGATGCTGATACTATTGCGGTTATTACTGCAGCAGTAGTCGCAGCAGGATATTCCGCTGAACAAATTGCTTCGGTTCGTCCGAGAATTGCTAGACAGTGGACTTTGGAATCCCGCTTAAGCGGTCGACGTATTTAATCCCTTATAACTTATTTTAGGAGGAAGAAGAATGAAAAAATTTGCAATCACAGTAAACGGTACAACTTATGATGTAGAAGTACAAGAGGTTGGTGGCGTTGTAGCACCAGCTCCTGTAGCAGCTCCTGCTCCTGTAGCGGCTCCTGCTCCAGCAGCAGCTCCTGCTCCAGCACCAGCTCCTGCAGCGGCTCCAGCTCCTGCAGCAGCACCTGCTCCAGCAGCTCCAGTTCCAGCAGGCGCTGAAATCATTAAAGCTCCAATGCCTGGTAAAATTATCTCCGTAGATGTAAAAGTTGGCGATAAAGTAAAAGCTGGCGATGTAGTTTGCGTATTAGAAGCGATGAAAATGCAGAACGAAATCTATGCAAGCAATGATTCCGTAGTTAGCGACGTTCGCGTAGTACCAAATCAAACAGTTGCAACCGGCGACGTAATGATCGTACTTGGCTAATTAGATTGCTTGTAGTACAGAGTAACGGCTCTAGAGGGGAAGAACGGATTCTTTCTCTCTAATGGGCTGTTTCTGTACACTATTTAAAGGAGGGTTCTATATTATGGGTGATTTATTTATCCAGTATCCGTTTTTAAAAGAGTTGTTCCAAGGCTTCCTTGATTTCGGCTTGGGCAACTTGATAATGTTCATGATTGGTGGATTGCTCATTTGGCTTGCTGTTAAATTTGACTATGAGCCTGTGTTGTTATTACCAATGGGTTTTGGTTGTATTTTGGCTAACGTGCCACACTCTTCTGCAGTTTCTGTTGAAGAAGGCGCTGTAGGTTTCTTGATCACACTTTATAACTCCGGTATTGCGAACGAATTGTTCCCTGTACTTATCTTTATTGCTATCGGTGCGATGTGTGATTTTGCTCCTTTGATGCGTACTCCTTCCGTTATGCTTTTTGCAGCTGCAGCTCAATTTGGTATTTTTGCAACAGCTATCGGTGCGGCTTTGTTGGGCTTTGACTTTGCTCATGCTGCTTCCATCGGTATTATCGGTGCGGCTGACGGCCCTACTACGATTTACGTAGCATCCCGTTATGCGCAGGATATGCTTGGACCATTGTCTGTAGCAGCATATTGCTACATGTCTTTGGTACCGGTTATTCAGCCTCCGGTAATTCGTGCGGTAACTACTAAGAACGAACGTAAAATCCGCATGGGTTTTGAAAATGAACAACCTATTTCTCAAACTGCAAAAGTGTTGTTCCCAATGATGCTTACTCTAATTGCTGGTATCGTGGCACCTATTTCCGTTGCGTTAATCGGTGCATTGATGTTCGGTAACTTGCTTAAAGAATCCGGTTGTACAGACAGCTTGTCTAAAGCAGCACAAAGTGAATTGTCGAACCTTGTAACTTTGGTACTTGGTATCACAGTTGGTGCTACTATGACTGCTGAAAACTTCTTGACATTTGACGTGTTGAAAATTATCGGTTTAGGTGCTGTTGCGTTCGTATTTGACACAGTTGGTGGTGTTATGTTCGCTAAATTGCTAAATCTTTTCTTGCCTAAGAAAATTAACCCAATGATCGGTGGTTGCGGTATCTCTGCATTCCCTATGTCCGGTCGTGTAGTTGCTAAAATGGCATTAAAAGAAGACAATACGAACTATATTATTCAACATGCTATCGGTGTTAACGTAGCAGGTCAGATCGCGTCTGTAGTAGCAGGCGGTCTTGTGCTTGCATTAATCCCGGCATTGTCTCGTTAAGAAGGGAGGAACTGTTTTATGAGTCCAGTAGAAGCAGCAATTATGCAAATGTTTATTGCCCTTCCGGTTATGTTCTTGGTTATCACTGGTTTTATTTTTGCAACTAAAGCATTGGTAAAAATGTTCCCAGCTGACGAGTAATTGCTAAGAATCACGAATCATTCAGTAAAGTTATTTTCTCGAAAGTAGTAATTTATTTTACATTTACTTAGAAAGCATTTATCGCATTGATAAATGGAGAGAGGTAAGGAATATGGAGATTACGACTCCTGCGTTGGCGTCGATGCTGGCGTTGATCGCAATAGTTATTTATTCTTGCTTTAAGGAAGTTAACGTAGGTATTCTTGGTATTGCTGCAGCGATCCTTGTAGGTATGGGATTTGCAGGAATGAAATTAGCTGAAATCTACAAAGGTTGGCCAATTAGCTTGTTCATGATTTTGGTGGGTGTAACGTTCATGTTCTCCGCAGCACAGGTTAATGGTACGATGGATAAACTGTCTGCCCGTTGTGTACGGTTAGCAGGTGGTAGCGTTATCTTAATTCCTATTATTTACTTCTTGCTTGTTACCGTAATTACAACGATCGGCCCCGGTAACATCGCAGGTACTGCTTTATTAGCTCCTGTAGGTATGGCAATTGCAGGTCGTATCGGTATTAATCCGATGATCATGACAATGCTTATCGTAGGGGCTGCGAATGGTGCGGCATTCTCGCCATTTGCTCCGACAGGTATTATTTCCAATGGTATCATCGCTAAAGTAGCTCCTCAAATCGGCTTGCCTGCTGAATCCTTGGGTGCTTTAGGATGGAAAATCCACTGGTACTCCGAAATCCTTCAAGGTATCGTTAACTGGAGCGGTTTCTTACTCTTTGGCGGTTTGGCATGGATGAAAAATGCTAGAAACAACAAAGACTTTGACATTAACGAAATTGCGCCAATGCCAGAACCTTTCACAGGAAAGCAATGGTACACATTGGCAACAATCCTTGCATTGGTAGTAGGCGTTATCGCATTTAAATTGAATGTAGGTATGATGGCATTCATTATTGGTGCAACTTACATCGTATTTAACATCGCAGACGACGGCGAATCCGTTAAGAAAATGCCTTGGGGCGTTATCGTAATGGTGTGCGGTATGTCCGTGCTTATCGACGTAATGGATAAAGCCGGCGGATTGAACGCATTGATCGGCATGATTGGCGTTGTTTCCAACGAAACAACAATTACCGGTGTGGTTGGTTTCATTGCTGGTTTGATCTCTGCGTACTCCAGTTCCTCTGGCGTAGTTATGCCTATGTTCTTGAACATGGTACCTGGTCTATTAAAAGAAGTTGGTGCTCATGGCGAACAACCGGCAGTTGCATTGATTTCCTCCATCAATATCGGGGCTCACTTGGTTGATACTTCCCCATTGTCTACTTTGGGTGCTCTTTGTATCGCTAACGCAGTTACCGAAGATAAAGCGACATTGTTCCGTAACCTTCTAATCTGGGGTATCTCGATGTCCGTTGTTGGCGGATTCGTGTGCTATGTAGCATTCGGTATTCTTGGTCTATAATAATAGGCTGGATATAGCTGAAAACCAAAAAATTACACTCCGATGACTTTGTCATCGGAGTGTTTTTTTTTCGCAATCTTTTTTATCGGTATTTAAATATTAAATAGGAAGATTATGGCGGGTTCAAGCCTTTTTATTGTTTAAATGATGGAAAAAAAACCTTTATTTTGCTATAATAATACCGTATAAAATTGTGTGTTATAAATAACATATAAATGATACATATAATACATAAAGTGTGCGGATAAGTAAGGAAAATATTTTTCCATAAAAGAAAAGGAGTCCTGTGAAATACATGGAGAATAAGGCTGAGTTGGAAGTGAAAATATCGGATGAACTGGACGAAGAGACAGAAGGAAAAAACAGCAAGAGTGAAATGAGAGAAAATGTAGAGAGAATGAATGAACTGGTTAAGCAAAGAGATGCTGACTTTGAAGCTTATTGTGCCATGGAAGGTATTCGTGAAAAACCGCCTCTTTGGATCAGTTTGATTTCACTGGGACTTGTGGGCGGAGGAGTATATTTATCGACAAATATTCAGCAACCTACTTTTATGGATCCGGTAGTTATTACGGCGTTAGTTATGGTTACCATAGGTGTAACTTTATTTTATAGTACAAAGAATAAAATTGATTACGGTGTCAATAAACGTAAGCGCTTAAAGGATTTGGTAGATATTGCTAATGTGGAACTGAAGGAGCTGTCTCAAAAAACCGGTAAGCCTTTCCCGAAAATGAAAAGAAGAAAGGGCAATCAATAATGAAGATTATATATCAGGAGCAATCACAGACTACTCCAACAGGAAAAGTAGTAGTCGCTTTTTTTCTGACTCTTATTTTGGGTTGGGCCGGATACAGCGTATATCAATCCATTACAAAGCAAATCTTTTTAGTTGCCGATCTTTTTTTAGTGGCATTGGCGTTGTATTTTCTTTTTAAACATGCGGGCAGTACATATACATATACTCTTACGGAGAAGGATTTTATCGTAACGGAGAAGAATATACTAGGTAAAAGAGATATATCTATTCCTTATGAAGATATAGATGGTATAGGTGTGTTTACTTTTGATTTATTTAGACGAATCAAAATTCGCTATAAACACAGAATGGCTTCTTCAATGGATAATCGTCAAATGTTGATGCTTGTGTACTCTGTGACGACGGACAGAGTTAAGCACGGACGTATCCTCTTAAAGGTCAGTCAAGCTTTTTTAGATGAACTTGATGCTATTATTCCGGGAAAAGTGGGCCTTACACTTAATGAAGTTTCTTTTCACGCTCTCATCCGGGAAGAGGCGTATCGCTTGGGATATTCTGATGTTGCCGCCTATAAGGCCGATTTGAAGAGCGGAAAACTGGATGATGAAGAAGAGTAAAAGATAGAATTAATGTATTTGCGTGATTGAAATAATTTTAAAGGGAATAAATATTATCAGGAAATAGGTATCGCGAAGTGGAGGGAAATTGGTGTCTTTTGAAACAAGAGCCATTTGTCTGATTGCTGTCGCATTGTTAGAAATTATTTTGGTGTCCTTCCTTGTGGGAGAGAAAAGAAAGGCTTTGTGGTTTAAAAAGCGTAGTAACTATACGTTGTTTACTCAAAGATCCGGACTTGGAGAAATGCTCCATTTCGGACATCCTGTGACGATAGAAGGATATCTTGTAACAGTAACATTATTCGTACTCATTGCAATCAGTGCATATTTATTGTTTTCACTCTAGAAGGGGTTCGACTAGGAGTGACGTTGATGGTAGGAGATGATATGTTATGGATCCGGCAATACAAACACTTATTGTTCTCGGTATTATGGCGATTTTGTTTATTACCGAAATCATTCCTTTGGCTGTAACTTCGATAAGTGGTGCCATTGCACTCGGTATTATGGGAATTATCCCCATGAAACAGGTGTTCTCAGGACTTGCTGACTCAACAGTGGTTCTTTTTGCAGGAATGTTTGTCATTGGAGCGGCATTGTTTCACACGGGATTGGCCCAAGCTATTGGCACGGCCGTGGTGAAACGGGCGGGTAACAGCGAAAAAAGTCTTATGCTTTCGGTTATGCTTATTTCTGCTTTGATGTCATCCGTATTGTCTAATACGGGAACGACGGCGGCCTTATTGCCGGTGGTACTCGGCATATGTTCGGCAGCTAATATTCCGGCATCAAAACAACTTATTCCCCTTGCTTTTGCTGCAGGGGTAGGAGGCATTATTACTATGGTAGGAACGCCTCCGAATATTATTATCGTAAATACTTTGCAACAAGCAGGCTTAAGGCCTTTCGGATTTTTTGAGTTTGCATGGATCGGTATTCCTCTCACGATTGCATCGATTGTGTATATGCTTACCCTTGGAAAGAGATTATTACCCAATCGAGTATTGGATGAAGGTACAGAAGTAGAGCAGGAAGTGAAAGAAGTTTCCAATGATCCCAAGAAAATGGTCGTTTCAGGGCTAATTTTGACCGGAGTTGTGCTGGTTATGGCTTTAAATATCAAATGGATGCCTCTTCATGTGGCGAGTATTATCGGTGCTTTGCTTTGTGTACTTACCGGCTGTATGAAGGAAAAGCAAGTATATGCGTCCATTGATTGGGTGACGATATTTCTCTTTGCCGGAATGATGCCGGTAGCCTCGGCTTTAGACAAATCAGGGGCAGGAAGAATGATTGCCGACGTAGTCCTAAGTATTATGGGAGATAATCCGGATCCGATGTTTGCAACGGCAGTACTATTTGTTTTGTCTTGCGGTTTAACACAGTTTATGTCGAATACTGCTTCTTGTGCTCTTTTGGCACCAATAGGAATTGCTATTGCTCAGGGGATGGGAGCGAGTCCTCATGCTGTTCTTATGGCTATAGCAGTAGCGGCATCTTGTGCTTTTGCGACTCCTATCGGTACACCGCCCAATACGATTGTTCTGACGCCCGGACAGTATACCTTTATGGACTATGTAAAAGCCGGGATTCCTTTAATTGTTGTTTGTTTTATTGTAAGCCTTTTGGTTATTCCTAATGTATGGCCTTTCTTTCCCAAGTAAAGGTCTGATTAGCAGTAATAGGTAGAAGATATTTTCGGTTAAGAAGAAAAAGGGAGGAAGAAAAGATGAAGCCATTAGAGGGTTTGGTTGTCCTTGATTTATCGCGCGTTTTAGCAGGGCCTTATGCGGGTATGATGCTTGCAGATATGGGAGCAGAGGTTATTAAGGTGGAAGCTCGAAATACAGGGGATGATTCTCGTGCTTTTGGTCCTTATGTAAATGGTGAAAGTTGCTATTTTATGAGCCTGAATCGTGGGAAGAAGTCCATTACAATAGATATGAAAAAGGACGAAGGAAAGGAACTTATAAAGAAGCTGGTTGCTAAAACTGATATTTTGATAGAAAATTTCCGAACCGGAACGATGAAAAAGTTAGGTCTAGATTATGAGGTGCTGAAGGAAATTAATCCTCGGCTTATCTATGTGGCGTGTACCGGGTTTGGTCAGACAGGACCTTATGCATTTGACCCTGCTTATGATGTAATCGTTCAGGGTATGGGAGGTTTGATGAGCATTACCGGGCAAGAAGGCGGTGAACCAACTCGCGTAGGTGCATCGGTAGGAGATATAACGGCAGGCCTATTTAGTGCGGTTGGAGCATTGGGGGCACTGGCAGCACGAGAAAAAACGGGAAAAGGTCAGCTGGTTGATGTAGCTATGTTGGATTGCCAGGTTGCTATCTTGGAAAATGCCATTTCGCGCTATTTAAATGCTCATGATTTACCGAAACCCATCGGAAACCGCCATCCTTCCATTACGCCTTTTGAGTCTTTCCAAACAAAGGACGGACATGTTATCATTGCTATCGGAAATAATAACTTATGGGCGAAGTTTTGTGCATTGGTGAATCACGAAGAGTGGAGCAACAAGGAGGAATTTATTGACAATCCTACACGGACAAAGAATCGTTCTCTTGTTAAAGAGCTATTAAGCCCTCTTTTTTTAGAGAAGACAACAAAAGAATGGATTACGGCTTTAAAGGAGATCGGTGTGCCCGTTGGTCCCATTAATACGGTTGCGGATGTAGTAAACGATGAACAAGTGCGTTTTCGGGATATGATCGTTTCAGTAGAACATCCGGTGGCCGGACATATGGAAATGCCCGGAGTTCCGATTAAAATGTCCGATACACCGACTGGAATCGGTGGGCCGGCGCCGGTTTTAGGACAGCACAATGTAGAGGTTCTGACCACTGTATTGGGATTAAGTCAGGCGGAAATCGACGTTTTGGCAGAAAAAGAGGTTATTTAAAGATCATTCTGTAATTAAGTAAAAACATCTGTAGATTTAAAAGATGGTGTGGAAATCCATGCCATCTTTTTGTATGCATTTTTATCAAAATACATATCTAAAATATGAATATAAATGAAAATGAGAATGCTATCAACATAAAGCATTTAAGAAAATGAGAATGAGAGGGATTGTGCAATTCTTTTCTTTCTTAATGAAAAGAATTATCAAAAACAAAAGAGTGGACATAAAATCTGAATTATCAATGGAAAATTATTATTGAAAAAGATTGACAGGCGATATGTTTTGTGTCATAATGAGAACGAATAAAAGAAGAAAGTTCTTCTACATATTGAGAATTGAGAATATTGATATGGAGGTGTACCTTATGAGAGTAATCGGTGATGATTGCATTAAATGTGGTTCTTGCGCAGCAGTCTGTCCGGTAAGTGCAATTAGTGAAGGCGACGTTAAATACGTTATTGCTGAAACTTGCATTGACTGTGGTTCTTGTGAGCCTGTATGTCCGGTAGGAACTATTCATCCGGCTGAATAAAAAACGTTAAGAGGCCCTGGGGGCCTCTTTTTATTTAACATAATTGGTAAAAGAGAAAGCTCCGTTATGGGGCTTTTTAATTTGCAAAAAGCTATGAGATGGTAATGCCTTGATAAATTAGCACGAACTGGCAATTATACAAATAGGTGAAATTTAGAGAGCTCAAGATATACAATAACTTTTTAGATACAGGGAATTTATTGTATAATAATAGATAAATTAAAAAGGATGGAGTAACTTATGTGGATCTATGGACTGGCTGTGGCTATAGCGCTCTTTGATTATATTACAAAAGCATATGTACAATGTTCGTTTATACTGGGGGAATCTATACCAATTATCCCCGATATTTTTCATCTTACTTATATAATTAATTATGGAGCCGCTTTTGGAATTTTAGAAAATCAGCGTGGGCTATTTTTGTTAATTGTGGGAATACTTATAGGATTATGTATATGGAAGAATAGAAAAATTCAAAAATTTCCTTTCCATGGCAAGATTGGACTCGCCCTACTGCTCGGAGGAGCGCTGGGGAACGGTTATGATAGGTACCGAATGAATGGGGTGGTGGATTTTTTTGATTTCCGTATATGGCCTATCTTCAATATAGCCGATATTGCTATTTGTATAGGTGTTACTTTGCTGGCTTGGTATTTTTGGCACAGCAAGGAGTAGGAGGTATTTTGGAAAAGGTAGTGTATGTGGTTCCTTCTGAGAAAGAAAAAGAGCGAATAGATGTGCTACTGGCAGAATGCATGAACGTGTCGCGTAGTCATGTGCAAGGGCTTATAAAGAAAGAAAAGATACAGGTAAACGAAAAGCCGGTAAAAGCAAACTACAAGGTCGCTAAAGATGATGTGATTCATGTGGACGTAGTATCTCCCGTTTTGACAGAAGTAGAAGCGGAACCTATTGAGTTGGATATCCTTTACGAGGATAAAGATATCATTGTTGTCAATAAGCCGAGAGGAATGGTCGTTCATCCTGCTACCGGTAACTACAGTGGGACACTGGTTAATGCATTACTTAATCACTGTAAAGATTTGTCCGGAATTAATGGGGAGATAAGACCGGGTATTGTTCATCGATTAGATAAAGATACATCGGGAGTCATGGTAGCGGCAAAAAATGATACAGCCCATGCAAAGCTGGCAGAGCAGATTAAGGCACATAGTGTAAAGCGCTCTTACTATGCCTTGGTTCATGGAAATATTGTAGAGAATAAGGGGACAATAAAGGCTCCTATCGGAAGGCACCCAAAAGATCGGATGAAGATGGCCGTAGTATTTTCTAATAGCAAGGAAGCGATCACCCACTTTGCCGTGGTGGAACGATTCGGAACGCATACATTGGTGGAATGTATATTAGAGACGGGGCGAACGCATCAGATACGGGTACACATGGCATATATTGGGCACCCGGTAGTTAATGACCCTGTATATGGGTATAGAAAAATGGAATTTCCCATAAAAGGGCAGGCTTTACATTCCCGTGTGCTCGACATAGTGCATCCTATAACAGGAGAAACTCTTCATATAGAAGCACCTTTACCGGAAGATTTTATTGCTTCTTTAGAAAAGGCAAAGCATCGTTCGTAGGAGGAAGAAGAGATGTTGAAAGAAAAAAATACGCTTATGGATGAAACGGCTATGCATAGAGCGATTCGCCGTATCGCCCATGAAATTTTGGAACGAAATAAAGGGGTTCAAAATGCAATTCTTATTGGGATAGAACGAAGAGGTGTATATTTGGCGGAACGCTTACGAGCACAAATTGAATCCATAGAAGGCATCGACTTACCGGTGGCAACAATGAATATTTCTCTCTACCGCGACGATAAAGACAGACGACCTAAGGGAGAGGGAAAACCTTTTACTTTAGATACAACGGATAAGCTCGTTATTTTGGTGGATGATGTGTTATATACGGGAAGAACGATTCGATCGGCTTTGAACGCTTTGATGGAAGCGGGAAGACCGCGAGCTATACAATTAGCTGTCTTGGTTGATCGTGGGCATCGGGAACTTCCTATTCGTGCCGATTTTGTAGGAAAAAATGTTCCCACTGCAGGACATGAGATTGTACAGGTACAAATGACAGAATGGGACGAAGAAGAGTGTGTGCGGATTCTGGAGGAAGTATAGCGGTTACGGCATATCTGTACTTCACAAGGAATTCCTTATGGCTAAAAAATAAAAACACCCTTACTGCGACAAAATATTTTCTTCAGGAATGATAAATTGTTGCAGAAGGGTGTTTTTTAACATTTGGTAAAATATGAAAGCCTATAGTTTGACTATGCGGACGCATACACTTTCACTCTATGTAGATAGGGGAGTGGAAAAAATCTGCTCCACCTTTCCGTTCTGAAACCGTAGCCATCGTAAGGGCTTGTACATCAGTAGCCATAATATCTGACAGAGCCATATCTTTTTGTGTGCCGGAAGCGGATTTTATGAATTTTCCCCATTTGGTGACGATAGGCAAATCCCCTTGATAGTCTCTGAGCCATAGGCGTCCCGTTTGATTAAATGCCAAGACTCGAGCGTATAGTGGGCCACATCGATGGGCTTTTTGCAATGTTTCCTGTGTCCAAGAGAGGAGAGTATAAGCTGCCATTCTATCGATGCGAGCATAAGAGTAGCGTTTTGTTTTTATATGATCTCTTGCTAGAGGCCATGATACGTGGTGACACATTTCTTTCCAGCGGTTCTCAATACCTTCGGAAAAATCTCCTAATAGTGATAATGTATGGAGCGGAAGTGTTCGTCCCGCATAGAGCAAAAGGTCATAGTAGCGAGATAAAGAGGAATAAGCACCGCGTTTTAGAGCATTTTCTACTAAGGGGCCTACTTCTTCAGTAAAATAAGGTGACAGGTCGTGATAGCCGGTCTTTTCCATTGCAAGGCGCAAGGCTGTAGCAGAGGGGTAACGAGTTTTGTCCAAGGTTTTTCGGTGATAAGACGACTCTCTTTTAACAATGAGAGGGATAAGCGGTAAATCATATTGATAAACCGCCCTAAGGTATTCAATTCCAAGAAGTGCATTGGGACTTTGTAATAGTGGGGCGACAGCGGGATTGACCGCCGAGATGGCTTGTCTTAGGGCTGCGCCGTAAGAGAGTCCGGTACGTAGGAGTTTTTGACATTCTTTTTGCACCATATCGTCAAAAGTAAGTTGGGCGGTTTTATCCAGCAGATCAAGGTTGGATATTTCCGAGCCGAAGGAAAACGCATCTACTTTCATCTTTGACAGCAAACGCATCGCTCCTGATGCAAAGATCTCCGCACTTCGAATAGCGAAGACCGATGGCAACTCAATTACGAGATCGGCGCCACTTAAAATGGCCCAAGAGGCTCGATCATATTTGGAAAAAAAAGCCGGAAGACCGCGTTGAACAAAGGAGCCGCTCATAACGACAATTCTCGTAGCCTGAGGCCATCGTTCAGCTATATAGGACAGTTGATAGGCATGCCCGATATGTATAGGGTTGTATTCTGCTACAATGCCGATACTTTTCATAAAACCTCTTTTACATAAACTAACAACATACAATTTCAGTATACTAGAAAGGGGTAAAAAAGAAAAAGAAAATTTAAAAAAGGCATCTATAGGCGGCAATAATGAAAAAGATTAAACATAGGTATGAAGAATAGATATATGAAAGTGTTTTTATTTTCATCAATGAAGATGATATAATTAAATGGAAAAGTCAAATGAGGTGAAGTATGAAGCGGATTATCTTGCTTTTGTCGCTTATGTCCGTGATTCTGTTGGGCGGTTGCAGCTTGATGGGGGATCGAATAACAGATAAATATAGCTTTGGTGAACAAGTTATCAGAGAAGGGGCATCCGAAATAAAGTTGGTTTTACCTTTTGAAATTGGTAAGACCACGGGAAAGGTTACGGAGGCAGCGTCTTTAAGCACGGTCACTTATAGGGGACAGAACCGCAATATTTTTATATTGGTAGTGGCACAACCTGTGCAAGGGATGGAGATAACAGCAAAAACAGCAGGCGAACAAGCTATACAAAGGCTTAAAAATACTCCGACTTTAAGTCAGCTGAAAGACAGTCGAAATCAGGTTATGCTTGGAAGTGTTCAAGCAGAAAAGATTAATGTGACTTACAGAGAAAGCAATGCAGAACTTGGTATGTTAGAGTACCTGTTCATAGATAACGGTATTTTGTGGAATATCATTTATCAATATCGCCCACAAAATGCGGAGAGTAAAGAATTGGTTGCGTTTATAGAGGATAAGATTTCTGTCGTTAAGAAAGAGGGATAAGCATGATTATTTTGGTAGTAAATTGTGGGAGCTCATCGTTAAAATATCAATTGATTAACATGCAAGATGAGTCGGTTGTAGCGAAAGGTCAGTTTGAACGAATCGGTGGGGACGATGCCATTTTTACTCACAAGCGTCCCGACGCAGACACATTGGAACGGATTGAGCCAATTAAGGATCACGGTGTGGCGCTACAAATTTTGCTCAATATTTTGACAGATAAAGAGTATGGTGTGTTAGAATCCATGGATCAGATTGATGCGGTTGGTCATCGCGTTGTTCACGGTGGAGAAAAATTTGCCGATTCTACACTAATTACTCCTGCGGTTATTCAAGGTTTGAGAGATTGCGCCAAAATAGCACCGCTTCATAATCCACCTAATATTCTCGGTATTGAAGCATGCCAACGTATTATGCCGGGAGTACCGCAGGTTGGCGTGTTTGATACGGCTTTCCATCAGGGCATGCCACCGGAAGCATATCTTTACGGTTTGCCCTATGAAGCATACACAGAATTGGGAATTCGCCGATACGGATTCCACGGTACAAGCCATAAATATGTATCACAACGTTGTGCGGAACTTATGGATGAGCATATGTCAAATCTGCGTATTATTTCTTGTCATTTGGGGAACGGATCCAGTTTGGCAGCTATTAAATATGGTCGCTCTGTAGACACGTCCATGGGCTTTACTCCGTTGTCCGGTTTGACAATGGGAACTCGCTGTGGGGATATTGACCCCGCCATTGTAACATTTCTTATGGAAGCTTGGGATATGACGTATCGTGAAGTTGACGCAGTGTTGAATAAAAAGTCCGGAGTATTGGGATTGTCCGGGATTTCCAATGACTTCCGAGTTATTGAAGAGGCGGCAAATGAAGGAAATAAACGCGCCAAATTAGCCTTAGATGTTTTCTACTATCAAGTGCGTAAAACTATCGGTGCCTACGTGGCGGCTATGGGTGGTGTGGATGCCATCGTGTTTACGGCGGGTATCGGAGAAAATGGTATCGGCAATCGTGATGCTATATGTAATGGTCTGGAATATTTGGGGACTCGAATCGATCCTGTGCGTAACAACGTACGGGGTAAGGAGATGGAAATCAGCGTACCCGGATCTAAGGTTAAAATTTTTGTCATCCCTACCAATGAAGAAGTGATGATTGCGAGAGATACAAAGAGAATCACATCCAGCCTAATTTATAAATAGGAAATATATTGCTGTAAAAATGTATCCCAATAGGGATAAAAGACACTCACTTGTTGCAACAAATGAGTGTCTTTTTTATGGAAATAAGAAGGCTATTTCGATATAATGTAGGAGAAAACAGAAAAGTGAGTCCTATGAGAAAGAGGAACAGTGAATTTTGTAGAGGATATGTGAGGTGGATATATGAGATTTTTCGGCAACCGAGGAATCGGGATGTTATTATTATTTTTATTGGCTGGGGCCATCATTGGTGGACTATTGGGAGAAGTACTGGAAGGAGCCAACTTTACCTCCTTTATGCCGTATTTGACCAAACAATATTCCCTTATTGATTTAAATGAAGTTAAGATAAATCTTTTTGTGCTGGATATATCGTTCAGTATTCATTTTGCCCCCAATTTACTCTCTCTTTTAGGTCTTGTATTGGCGGCTATTTTGTTTAACCGACTCTAATGTGCAAGGCCTCTTGCGTGTTTATAAATAGTATTGGGAGGAACAATGATATACTTGGCATCATCTTCGCCACGACGAAAGGATTTATTGGAACAAGTACATATACCCTGTACAGTGGTGCACAGTACATATAAAGAAGGACCGAGTGAAGGAGAAGACCCCTGCAGTGTAGTCATGAAACATGCTCTGGGAAAAGCGCAATCGGTAGAAGGGATAAGCTCTGAAGAGGGACTCATTTTAGGGGCTGATACGGTAGTGGTCCTGGATGAAAAAATAATGGGTAAGCCAAGAGATGAAAATGAAGCAAAGGATATGTTGAGGCGATTATCGGGAAAGGTTCACAAGGTAATTACCGGTGTAGCTTTGTGCTACAAGGATTGGGAAGATGTTTTCTTTGTTTCTACTAAAGTATTTTTTAAAACCATGACAGAATCGGACATTGACTATTATGTGAAAACGGGTGAGCCTTTAGATAAGGCGGGGGCATATGGTATTCAAGGCATAGGCGCTTTATGGGTAGAAAAAATTGAAGGATCCTATTCTAATGTTGTTGGGTTACCCGTAGAGGCGGTTTATGAGAGATTACATGCCTGGGGGTGTTTGGGTGAACAGCAAAGAATCTAGCCTTTTGATTGAAAACAGTTTTATGCTCCCCAGAGAGAGGTTTATAGAAAAGGGAGCTCAGTCCGTCAGTACTGATGAGTTATTGGCCATTTTATTGCGCACCGGTTATAAGGGTAAATCGGTATTAGCTTTGGCGAAGCAAGTTATTGAAGAATTGCAAGATGGGGCGTATGGTCTAAATAGTATTACCCCACAGCGATTGCGGCGAATTAAAGGCATAGGGAAAGAGAAGGCGGTAACAATATGTGCGGCTGT
Organism: Veillonellaceae bacterium; assembly: GCA_041855385.1. Classification (GTDB taxonomy): domain Bacteria; phylum Bacillota; class Negativicutes; order Veillonellales; family Veillonellaceae; genus JBHAEC01. The sequence goes on along the minus strand of JBHAEC010000059.1, from coordinate 365 downwards.
TGAATTGGGGCGGCGTCTGGGAGAGATGGCTGTGAAACAGCATTATGCGGATTTCAGTTCCCCACAGGCGGTGGCATCATATGTGATGGAGCGAATGCGTTATGAACCGCAAGAGCATTTTGTGGTAGCCCTTTTGAATGCGAAAAATAAACTGATAAAAATAGAAACGATTTCAAAAGGTGGTTTGACGGCAAGTTTGGCAGAGCAACGGATGGTTTTTCGAAAGGCAGTAGAGGCGAATGCGGCAGCTATGGTATTGATTCATAACCACCCTACCGGCGATCCCACTGCGTCGGAGGAGGATATAGGAGTAACCCGAACTTTCGTTAAAGCGGGGAAATTAATGGGTATCCCCATATTGGATC
>JBHAEC010000058.1:0-2564 GCA_041855385.1 Veillonellaceae bacterium | reverse complement strand
GTAATTCAGCAAGCTTTTCTGTGCTACCGGATCTACATAAATGAACTCACTGGCAGTAATGGTCGGATTGCCTAACTGATAGAAAACATACCCTTTAGCTTCTCCTTCTTCACTAAGTACCACCGCAATGTACCCTTCCACCAGTTGTCCTTCTATGAGGCGACGCCAACTTCTTTCGCTCCTCACGGTATAGCCGCATAAACCTATTGTGTACTGCTCATAAGGTTTTGCGAGAAGTTCCCATTGATCAGGGGATGTAATCAGCCCAAATTTATAGTTTCCTCCCGTAAGCGGACGCAATGCATCCATAGACAAAGTGCGTTTCCACTGATGACAATACAAATCCCAGCCATGAGGTTGATAAAACCCCGCCTTCGATGGCATCAATATATTAACCCAATGACCACGGCGCCGCATTTCCTCCAAGGACGCCAGTAGCAGGGCTCTTCCGATGCCTCCTCTTCGGGCCGCCGGATGTGTGGCCAATCCTACGATATAGGAAGTCGCCAAATTCTTTCCTCTTACATGCAAGGTATAAGGACGCAAGTGCACATCCGCCAAAACTTGACCTTTTTCCACGCCTACCAATATATCCTTCGGCTCATAACAAGCAGAAAAATACCATGTGAAAAAAGGATGCCCCTTCGGCTCGAAACAATATGCCCAAAGCGACTCAATCTGTTCTCGTTCCTCTTCTAACGGTAGTCGAAATTCCATATTACCCCTCGCTGCAATGACTGCCCTTAATGCAACGGGCATCATATTTCTCAGCAAAACGTACCGGATTGTAGGATTCTTTCGCCTTTCTAAGACCGGGAATCCCCATATCCTCTTCACGGTTCACATACGTAGTATTATAAAATGCATGACGCACAAATTCGTAGTTAATAGCTTGATAAAGTCCACGAATGTTCTGATTTGCCTTTTCGATATGAACTAGAGCCATATGTTCGTTCAACAGTTCTCCGATGGCAAAGGCCTCCACGCGACCGAAGAGCTTAATCGCTCCACCTCGCAGCTTTAAAGGTTCCCAGTGGTCAAATAGAAGATTTATGGACCTTAATTCGTCCATGACGCCGTCTTCTTCCTCCCGACCTTCCGTCCAGCTTGTAGCCGTTTCACGGCACAAAGGAATGACATCTTCCGTAATGGCCAGGTATTCATAATTCGTATACTGCATGCGGAACTGGTTTAGATGATTTTTCTTTTGGCGAAACTTCTTCCCCGCCAGTGTCATCAGATCCTGTGTCAGATAAATGTATTCAAAATTATCTCTATCCGGCGTAAATACATAGCAGTCGGGGCAAAGCTTTTTCATGCGTTCCATAATAATGGGATTAACCCCTTTGAGGAGAAATTCCAAATTATTTTCCTTAAACCACTGCTTTGCTTTTTCCAGACCGTCTACAAATTTTCCATCCTTACCGGCAAAAGGAGGCAACAAGAAAGGCGTTCTCTTGCCACCGCCCCGAATGTATAGCACCCCATCATCTTCTGCCCAACTAATGCCATACGTATCTTGCCACATAAATAGTGTGGTAAAACAGCAGTCCGATGCTTCGTAGTGATGCTCCGAAAAGTATGCGTCAATTAAAGGTTTATCTTTTAACTCAAAGCGTCTAAAGTCTAAAATCTGCCTCTCCTCCTTATCTGTTATCGCCTCGCCTGTTAGGCGAATCAATCATTTTTTACCTAATCTACATTGCCCGTTTATATAAGGCAACAACAATCTTTTAATCTCTTAATTATACTACAATCTATTGCGCAAGGGAATAAATTAAAACTCTATAGACTTACCTTTTGTCCAAAGGTAAATTCTCCTTTATCCACAATTACTTTATCTCCTGCCTGAACGGATCCGGTAACAACAGTTACACCATCCTTTGTACTTCCTGCCACTACAGGCCTCACATCCACGGTAGAGGAAGCTGTTACCACATATAAAAGCGCCCCTTCTTTGGTCTTCCGTATGGATTCGGTAGGCACCACCAAGCTTTCGACCAACCGGTCGCTCTCAATGGCAACAGGGTAAAACTCTCCCGGTACAAGACTTCCGTCATTAGGGAAAATAGCTTTAGCCAACACACTGTCTTTTCCTTCCGGTGGCGTTTCCACATAAGTCAGTTCGCCCCCCTTTTCCGTCTCCCCTTTTCTTAAAAAAACAGGAGTCTTGCTCCACTCTGTGGGCGTTAGATTTTTTGCCAAATCGGAGGGCAAGGTAAACGAGGCTACCACCGGAGACATCTGCTGAATGACCATAAAGGGGCGCCCTTCGATAGCAATCTTCCGGTCTTCATTATATATAGCACTTACTTTACCCGATATGGTCGCCTTAATTTGGGTCTGCTCCAGATTGGCCTTAATTTGTGCTATAGCCGCCTCAATACCGCTCGTGTCGGTTCCTCCGCCACCGGACGCGGACGCTCCGCTTCTGGCCAACAATGTCTGATATTCTTTTTGCGTAATAATCCCTGCACTTAGCAATTCCCGAGCACGTGCCATGTCAGCCGTAGGGGGCAATGGCTGTACCGCAGTTCCTCCCTGAGCCAATTGCTGTTCCAAGG
>JBHAEC010000057.1:0-2848 GCA_041855385.1 Veillonellaceae bacterium | reverse complement strand
TATACCATCAAAGCGCCATGCATTGTATCTGAATTTTTTATAGCCTGCGACAGCATCAGCGCCCCGGCCGCGGTATTTTGGTACGGGTCAAGGAAATCCGCAAAGCCGTAAGCCTCTGATAACCACTCGTGATTGAAGCTGCTAATCTGCATAAGCCCATAATCTCCGCCCTCCGATATCACATCCGCTCTATAATCGCTCTCAACCTCTATCACCGCGAGAATCATCGCCATATCTATGTTGTAGTATGCCGCAAGCTCTCTTATGTGGTCTTGTAAGCTTTTATCAAGCGGTACATCGTAGTATCTTTGCTGCGCAACTTCTATCGCTTCTGTGGTTGGCTCTGCTGTTGTTTCAGCCGCAGTAGTAGCAGGCAAGGTCACCATAATAACCCCCGCCGCTTCCTGTGCACTCTGCGGCTCTGTCTTCGCAAATACAAGGTATATATTTATTAAAATGGACACTGCCAAAATCCCGAGCAGAACTACGGTTATACGCTTGTATTTTCTTACTAAGTCTGATATATTATGTATGTGTGTGATTGGAGCGTTTCCGATGTAGGTGCGCTCTTTTTTTGTATAAAATTTCATCTTTTTCGTATCTCCTTATACCGTTACTGCTGTGGTAATCGCTCCGTTGGCTTCAAGCTCCGACAGCATAGCAGTAAGCACTTCTCTTTTTTCTTCATCTCTAAAGCAAAGCTTTTCCAGCCAATCCTCATAGTCCAAACTTTCGTCGCCTCTTATCTTTCCTGTAATCGTGCCATAAATATCATTTGGCAAAATATATAGATCGTAGTGGAACCGAAAACAGTTGGTGATCTCTTTCCTAAAACCGTTTGGCGTTTCAACAAAGCCAGCCGCCTTTAGCTTTTCCTCGTTAATTGCTATAATTTGCAACATTCTATAAACCTCTTAATAAACTTTTTCGTTTTAGTTTCCGCCCCCTACTCCACAAATGCATCCAGGAATTCTCTGAGATGCTCCTTCTTGTATAAGACCTTCCCGGTCTTGGTCTTGTTGACTTTGATGATTTTCAGCCCAATATCCCTGAAACGGTCAAGGGCTCTTATACTGCACCCGGTCCATGCGGCCGCTTCCTCCGGCGTTAGATACTCTTTTTCGCCTATGCTGCACGTCGGTAATTTTTTCGATTTGGATTCCATCGCTCCCCTCCTTTCTACCGCTCTCACAATGCGGACAGATATAACCCTTCCGCTTGTCGTAGATGGCACATTCGCGGTGATATTTGTCCTCCTCATTTTCAAATAATCTCCACCATTCAAATTCAAGTAGTTTTCCGAGTTTCTTCGCTTGTTCGATAGTGGGTTTGCTCCTTCCTGTTTCAATGTGGCAATATCTTCCTCTGCTAACCCCGAGCAGTCTCGCCACTTCGACTGCTTTTTTGTACTTTTTCAGTCTGATTTCCTTTAAATCCACCTATCCCTCCTATTGACTTTGTTTATGATTTGATATACAATATGTTGTGTCAGAACAAATGTTTACAACAATATATTGAAGAAAGGGGGTAATTATGGCAGGTAAACCACAGCATGTCCTCCCGAAGGACGGTAGTTGGCAGGTCAAGGGAGCTGGAAATTCAAAAGCCACTAAAACTTTTGATACCCAAAAGGATGCAATCGCTTTCGCTAAGGAAATTGCCAAAAATCAACAAAGCGAATTGATTGTCCACAACCGTCAAGGTCAAATCAGATCCAAAGACAGTTATGGAAATGATCCTTGTCCTCCAAAAGATAAAGAACACTAATCGTTCTTGTATCTAACCCGAATCCTGTAACCATCTTTTGTGTACGCTTCTTCTGTGTTTACCCTTACGATGGTTGTGGGATTTTTTTCATCTGTTTCGATTATTAATTCTTCTACTCCTTCGAGTAGTTCAATTTCGTTCATTCCGCCTCCTTTGCTTTCATTGCATCTTCCAGTTTCATACTGCTTCCTGTTTTCTACGGATTTCCGTATTCTTCTTTCAAAAAAAATACCTGATTTATTCCCTCCAAATCCAAATTGAATATTTCTGCTGATGCTTCAATTTCTTTTTGGTCGAAATAAGTATCTCCATTCAGCCTTGAATTTAGAGTAGTTAAACTAATTCCAATGGCTTCAGCGTATCCTTTTTGAGAACCGAAATGTTCACGGATTAAACCCCGTAATTTATTATAGTTGTACTTAATCTGCACCATGTTATCACCCCCTCTCTCTGTTACGGTTTTCCGTAATTGCATATTACACTATCCATTTTTCTTTGTCAACGGTTTTCTGTATTTAATTTTTGGTTTTCCGTATTTTCTTTTTTTATTTGTGGTATAATACCGCCAAAGGAGGATGATATGAGACCCACAATAATGGAACGAATGACTACACTAATGAACGAAAAAGATATTAACCAAGCGGAATTAAGCAAAAGAACGGGCATTACCCAGTCCTCTTTGAGTGACTACATCAAGGGAAAGTATAGCCCGAAGCAAGACAAAATTGATTTAATCGCCCGAGCCCTCGGCGTTTCCCCCGCCTACCTGATGGGATGGGATAAGGAAGCCCATGATAAAGCCTTTGCAGACGCTATCCTAATAGAGATGCCCGAGTCCGTGCTCGTCCCTGTGTATGGGAAAATCAAAGCAGGCGTTCCCCTCGAAGCGATTGAGGACATCGAAGAACACATTGACGTACCAGCAAAATGGGTACAGTCCGGGCGAAAGATTATCGGTCTGAAAGTGGACGGCGATAGTATGTACCCGAAGTATTTCGACGGCGATATTGTCGTTTTAGAGTGTGATATTGACTATTATTCGGGCGATGACTGCGCTGTGTATGTAAATGGCTACGAGGCT
>JBHAEC010000056.1:0-9412 GCA_041855385.1 Veillonellaceae bacterium | reverse complement strand
CGTATTAGATCGTCAGCAGTCAACGTCTTTTCAAGCTGAGCTATACGACTTTCATAGTACGCTAGCTTTTTACCGTAAAAATCTGTATCGTTTTGTCCACTTCTTGCTCCAAAAGGAGCATTTAGGCCATACGACTTTTTCACACACACTTCTCTAAATGCGTAGGCTCCCAAAAGTTCATTGACAGCAAAACTTTCTTTTACGGACGATACGTTTACACCTAGTCGTTTTGCAAAAAATCCAAGCCACTGAATTGCTTTTTCCGCAATTTCTTCAGTCACATTAGGGCCTAGGAGCTCATCACTTCCATATAAACGTTCGACTAAGTCCGCTACTTCGTACATCGGCGGTCACCTCCTTAATGCTTTTATGCGTATACCGCTTAAATACGGCGGAAATCTCATCTTGCTCAGTATCAAGCGCCTCGAATAAGAATTGGTCCTTCTTCGTTCCTGGATGCTGAACGCGTTTGGCAAAAGCAAACTTACCACCTTTAGGAAAGCGAAGAGCCAATTTATTCTTGGGGAAAATAGCGTGCGGTTTAGTGCCTTCATGCACAAAACGGGCGTAAGAGGCTACGCCCTCATTCAGGAAAATCTCACCTCTGCGCCCGTTCGCTGAAAACCGCACGTCTACCGCCTTTTCAAGGTCGCCTGTGCGAGATGTAAAACGATGAGTATTTTGCGCTTCAGATTGCACCATAACGGTTGCCGTCTTAACAGCTAGCCTAATATTTCTGTCGAATATAGAGCGCGTGTTACGCATCTCCATCAACTTCTTTTAAGGCCGCCTTAATCTCCGCCACGGTATTTCTCTCCGTCACATCAAGCCCTTTTTCATGTGCTATCGCAAGCAGTTCCGCTTTTTTCAAGTCATCATAGTCCACTTCTTCTACTGTTTCCACTTCTTCTACTGTTTCTACTGCTTCTGCGTTCTCGTGATAGCGTCTCAATAACATGCTCATTTTTACCTCCTACTACTTATTGAAGGTGACCTTTACTACCTTAGAATCGTTCGTCAAGCCGACTACATAGTGCTCGTCTGCCGTAATAACGTTGGTTTTCCTCACAATATCACGATCGTTTTCAACGAGAACATCTCGTTTTACGAAAATAGACACCGCTGGAAGTACTGGCGTACCGTCTTCTGCTTCCGGAGTCATCGCAACGATGAAGTTCGTGAAGGTAGAGCTCGCAGATGGTACGCGACGAGATTTAACAACACGGCAACCGGCAATCATGCCAATTTCACCGGTCATCATAACCTGACCGCCATATTTCTCTGCGGAAATGAAGTTTTCATCCTTGCGGAGCGTAGTCATTTGGTCAGGATGGATGAAGATATATTTCTCCGTTGCGTCTTCTTCTACGAGCATACCTACTGCGTCTACGATACCCGCATAAGAAATAGCCGCCGCTACAGTTTTATTTGCCGTAGCCGTACCAAGCGCCTTAACGATATCCTCGTCAAGTTTAGACGCAATGGAAAGCTTTAATTGCTGCGTAGCGTTACCGATAGGATCGCCAAATCCGGAAAGAAGCGCTTCGTCCGTAATTTCAACGCCTTTAGCGGCCTTTTTAATCGTGAATGGCTTAGTAGTCGTAGCCATTAATTCGAGGTCAATTGCCACGCCTTCCGCTACGTCTTTTGCATCGCCTATATACGTGTACACTGGGATAGTAATCGTGTTGCCCGGTTGCCCTTCAAGCTTGTCATCAAGCTTTGCAATCGGCAAGAATTTAATTGCCTTGGGAAGTCCTGCGGATATCATATCCCCCATTACTTCCGGGTTAATTAAGTTGGTTAATTTTGTTTGTGCCATAGTTATTAATCATCCTTTCTACCGTTCGGTCATTGCTGCGTAAGTCTCTGGGTCTTCTGTTTTTAATTTGACCCGTGCAGCATAATCAAATTTGTTAAATTCTTCTTTCGAAAGTGGCGTGCCTCCAGGTTGTCCGCCTTTAGCTCCAGAGCCTGGCTTTTGTTGTGATTGAACTGCCCATTTGTGCTGTTCTAGCCAATGCTCTGCACCTTCTGCAAGCGGTACTGTTGTACCGTCGTCTTTTGTATAGACATAAGACCCATCGTCAGCTACCGTTACTTTTGAAATGACAAGTTGAGCAAACTCTTTTGGCTCTCGGGCATTACCCTTTGTCAGCGCGTCCACTGTTTGCGCCAAAATCTCAGAACTAATACGCTTGTCTTCTGCTTCTTGACGAGCCTTTTCGGCTATTTCAAGCTTTTTGGTAATCGTGTCAATTTGCAATTGCAGCTTCTTCACATCGCCTTCGCTGTTAACACCAACCTTTTTAAGTCCTTCCATTTCTTCCTGCAAGGCTTTTAGACTTTCATCGACCGCTTTTTTCTCGTCAGTTAGCTTCTTTAACGCTTCGTTCTTTTCATTGAATTGATCCTTCTTCACAAAGTTTTTGCTTTGGTCATCATAGATCTTTTCTACTTGCTCGTCGGTCAATCCTAATGCTTTTAACTCTTCTTTTGTCATGTCCATACCTCCTATGTTCCGCTTTTTTTCGTTGGTCGCATCAACCTATAGAAATTCCTGTTGTTTTTCGCCTAACAGCTGTTAAACGGCAATATAAAAAGCCCTGTACAATGTACAAGGCTTTGTTATTAAATTAGGGTACGAAAAAACCGCCTACCCAAGTAAGCGGTTTAATACCATGCGACTAAACCCGTTTCAGGGAAATCGTTATGTCCGTCATAGTCTCTTATTCTGCGATAAGCGTGACATCGATAATCGCTTTTATATTCCTCATCATCTTTTAATAGTGTTGGTTCTTTAGTAATTCGATTAAAAGAAATAACTCCAAAAATCTCCCTATCTTCAGGGTGATATTCATAAATAACTTCTTCATCTGTAAGCCTTATTAATTTTAAAGTAACCATTCTTACACCTTCTTTTTCACATAAAACCTTTCATAGTTATGTTTTTTATTCGCTAAATCATGTGCGGTTTTATAGTCTTTTTTATAACGATTCATCAATTCATACTCCAAACGCTCATGTTTTAACATAACAAAATCTTGCGACTTGATGGCATTTTGATTTGTAGCTAATAACCTTTGGAAAGATAAGCTCATGTCGTAGCTTGGGTCAAAATAACCATATCCTTTATCTAGATTATACTTGTTGTGCAAAACATGCGCAAGTACTTTTTCGACAGATGCTTTTCGCATATTAGCTCTTTCACTAAGTATTTTTATAATATACTCTTGGTTACTTCGCCGAAGCGTTTCGTAGTACATGGTAGCATGACGTTCCCTTCTTTCCTGCCATGGATCATTTTTATCATTCAACGCTCCACTAACAGCCCCCGAATCAATTCTACTAACTAGTTTCTTCTCGGTGTACCCTCTAGCCTTCTCTCTCCAACTCACTTTACCGCTATCGACTTCCTTGTAGCTAAACACACCAAGCAAATGTTCTTTCTCACGGACAGTAAGAGTATCGATGAATGCCTTTCCGCCTTTCTCCACATTATCCTTTGGTTTAGTATCCTTGAGTTGTCCTTCAAAAATAGGTTTTAACCTACACATACAATGTGGATGCGCCGGTAGCATTGGTACTTTATCTTTAGGAAAAATACCTTCACCTAATCCGTATAAATCGGCTTTTGCGTACAAGTCACATATGTCGTGCACAGGATGACGACTGCTAAGACACCATTTAAAAGCAACTACATCAGTGTCACTCGCCCATTTCGCCATAAATCCGTCATAATAAGCTCTTGCCCTTTCGGTTCTGGCAATACGGTCCGCTAAATACCGCATTTGCTCTTGCGTAGCCACATAGACCGCTTTTGTAAGGGCTTTTTCGTTACCTTGCTTCACAGCATCTACCATCGTGGCATAGGCAGCTTGAAGGCCTCTTGTGTTTAACTGCTTAATGTTGCGTTCTGCAGTCCGTATAGCTGCTCGCAATTCTTCATCGTTATAGCCTGATCTACCAAGGCTAGCGAGTTTATCCATAAACTGAGGAATATCCTGCGTTGGCAGTATACCACGACTACCATATCCGTCGAAAAGTTTTTTTGTGAGTTCCGTTCTAGCCGTATTCTTTCGCATGGCTATATCGATTGTGCTCTTGGCCATAGCTATAACGGCTGCATTACCCTTCGTCGTTCGATCCGATAGCGTGAGCCCATCCGGTGCCCAAGACAACTGTATTGCCTCTGCCACGAGCCCCTTTGGTAACGGCCCTTCGTAGCCTTCTTCTACGGCTACATGAAGAGATGCCATCGTCTCCTTGTAGACCGCATCCATAACAGGGTATTTCTTGTAGGCTTTCTTCACGGCTTTTTCTGCAGAATAGCCTTTTGCAAGAAGCTCTTTAATGTATTTCTCAAAGGCATTAATCGTCTCCTGGATCGTCATTAGCTCCACCGCCTAGATTGCCTTGTGCCTGCTCAATTACATCTGCCGCCGTTTCGACTTCCGCCACAATAGCCTCATAGACCTCTGGTGCAATGTTAGCCATATAAGTACTCAAAATCTTACGCACGATCTCAAGCTTAAATGTCTTGCTATTCACATTGAGGTCAATTGCCTGCTGTGCTTGTGCTAAACTGTCTGCCACATCATTAATCTTAAAGTCTCGTGGATATTCGCAAGAGTAATTTGTCTTGACTCCTGTCCATTCTTCAAATAGTGCGATGATAGCGTATTCCGCTTGTTCGCATTGAACGGCAAAGTCCGCTAGCCTCTGATTAGTTCGTTCAAAATCCCACTGCTTCGCAACGCCGCTTTTTGATTCCTGCACGCCCACCACGGCATCTACGCCGCTCATGCGGTACATTTCCTTAATGAGTTTATCGATAATCTCAAGCAACATGGTTGCCGGTCCGCTGTCTGGCGCAATGAACGAAGGGGTATGCGTAGCATCAACCGGATAAGTCAACACATTATTTACGCCAATGGTAATGTCGCGTTCATTCCCTGGATCGGGCATGGTAAGAATATTAAATGTCTGCTGCTGCATTAGCTGTGTTAGGTAGGAACAAAGCTGATATACATGGAAATTCGTCTGTGCGATAGATAGGTATTCTGATACAGGCTTTAGCTGTATAGGGTCCGTGGACCTTCCGTACCACGTCACTACAGGAATTTTAGCAAGTGGATTAGGTGTAAGTGATTCTAACTTGTCGTTGAAAGAGTATATTGCGAAGGTTTCATTCGTCCACACATGCTTTTTAATATCGACGCCTTTCTCAGAGTTTTTTTGTCTTACGTGAAATGCGAATTTTGCTAAGTGCCCCACTTCGTCAAATTCCCATTCAACTACGTCACTAGGATACACCGCCCGAAGAAACGGATACCTCCCTTCTTGTACATTGATAATGTCGTCGTCAAAGACTTCCGCCGCGTTGTCAACGATGATGTATAAGGCACCGAATAATTTGGCCATATAAGCATTTCTGCGTATAAAGTCTTGCAAGCTACTGTGGCGCCCGTCTACGTTTTCGTAAAACGCCGCAAACAAATCACTATTAGCGTATTCGCGTTTGATGTCGTCTTTGAAAATAGGGTCTACCGATGCATTCACGATAGGCCCTGTGTGATTTAGATAATAAGCCATTTCTTGGCGCTTGCGATACGATGTGTCACTTTCTCTATCGTGCCGAACTAAACCCCCGCCATGTTCAAACATACCGTTTCCGAGATACGCATTTAAAAGCAGTGCGTAGTTTCGATTATGCTGTCTCATGCAAACTCCTTCCTAGTAAATATTAGCTCGTTTTGCTTGAATGGCACTTTCATCCATACCATAGCGAACGGCGTCAATAGTATGATTATCACGGTCCGGGTATTCTGTTTTAAAATTCCCGTTCCTATCTCTATCCAATTCGTACCCTGTAAATTCACGCCACGCATTCGGACAGCGCACAGGATCAATATAAATGTTGTAAACGTCGTCCGTGAGTTGACGCATGGTCTTGCGAACGGAACCGGGGCCTTTTATCGCCCCTTGAATGCGAACCCCGTATGAGCGGATGTCGGAGATAGTCCGTTGCTCCGCACTATCTGCTTTCACAGTCACATTCAGATTCCTGCTTTTGATATGCTGCGCGATATTGTTATTGGAAATATGGAGCCCAACATACTCATGATAGATATATAAATCCTTCTTTTTTGCGTCATGGTGGAATTCTACATAAGCCAAAGGGTCAATACTCCACCCGAAGTCCAAACCGGCCTTTATTCTGTCAAAAGAAGCAATAAGCTCATCACTCATTCGCAACGCGCTAACATTCCTAAAGATTTCACCGCCTGTACCCGTTGGTTCTCCTAAATACTGCCACTTATATTTCTCGGGCTTTAAAGCCTTCATGGTCTCGGCTTCAGTGATAAACGCTTCACCGAGCCACTCACTCGGCACATCTAAATAGGTAGAGTGGTACACTGCCTTGTCCGGACGTTCCATGACTGCTTCTTGATTTACCCACGACTTTATGCTTTCAGGTGGGTTATATGAATAGAAGCACCAAAAATCAGAGCCGCCACGCATAACCGATTGAAGCACAGTGTTTATCTCATCCATTCCGCCAAACTCGGCCAATTCTTCAAACCATATATACGCAAAATAACCTTTCGGTGATTTAATGGATTTTGATTTCAACGGGTCATCCACCCCGCGAAAGAATATGGTGTTGCCGTTTCCTTTATACGTAAGCTTTAACGGACTTTTTTTTACATCCCAGTAGGCACTTACGCCTAGCGTATCAATTGCCCATAACAGTTGTGCAAATACAGAATCGGCTAAAAAAGCGCCCACTTTGCGAAACACAATAGCGTGCCTATTCGCTTCTTTCATCATCATCAACACAATCATTAATGACAAAAAGGATGACTTCGTTGAGCCGCGGCCGCCTTTAAACCAATAATGTGTATATGTGTGACGCCTAATGTCGTGATAGGCCTTATAAAAACTTTTAGCTACTACTTGGCTTAGTCCAATTTTACTCATCCGGAATATCCTCCACAATGATCGGTAAAGCCTCTACATCTACTTGCAATTTTTCAACAAAGAGTTGATTACGTTTACCAATAAGCTCAAGAGCCTTTAAGCGTTCTTTTTCTGAGACCCGCTTAACTACTTTTTGTGCCACTGAGTATCCTTTTCCAACACCGACCGTTACGACAACCTCTTCTTCCGTCTCTCCTCTTGCGATATCTGCAAGCAAAGCCTCAACCTCTTCAGCCGCCATAATCCGCTTCTTAAATTCTTTTTTGCGAAGTTCTTTTATGCGATTTTGAATGTCAACAAAAGTCAATAACCTTTGCCCAATACTTTTAGCTGTTCGTTCAGAATATCCAGCTCTAATCGCCGCTTGCGTGCCGTTCAAATCAATTAAATACTCCACGCAGAATTTCTCCCGCTTAGGCGTCACGTAATCACCTCCTTTCAGGCATGAAAAAAGCACCCACAACGTGAGTGCTCGTAAATTATTTGTTCTCTAGAAGCAATCGCCTAAACAATCCCATCATTATATTTATTAATCTAGCCGTACAATACAGGCTAAAAAAAGTAAAAAACAAAAATAAAAATTTAAATGCTAGGAATACAAAGGTTGGTAATTCTGTGCTATCGTAAAGCGTCATAATAATAGCAATCAAAATAACAATTCCACCATTATACAAGAGGTCTTTAAAATGATATATCAAATCTTCTAGTACATTTCGGTTCCTTATTCTTTGCATAATTGCTTTATCTACAACGCCAATCAATAAAGCTAAAGAGGCGGTAGCAAAACCGATAATAATAGTAACGATAGTAATAATGACGGTAATAAGAGAAAGCCTAGAACCATCACCATCAAACACCGTTGAGCTATAACAAACAAAGAAAGCAAGCAGAACCGTAATAAGTAAAGCAATCTTTTTAGTCTCCCAACAATACCGTAACCATTTCACTTATCATCACCCCAAATTATTTATTACTTGCTCTACTACTGGCAACATTTCTGTGTATATCCGTTTATGAGAAACAGGGTTGTCTCTAGAATGCATCAAAGATATCTTACTTTCTAATCTTGCGTTGACAAAATCAATTTCGCTTACAAGGCTATTCTCTGTTTCCTTATACTTAACTTTTAAGTTGGTAGTGCTTGCACGTCCAAAAAACGGTTTAATGTAATCACGGATAGAGCTAGCTAACCCGGCATCCTTCCTCCTGCTACCAACACTTATAACTAACTTTACCTGCTTGGCCCCAAAACTATCTTCATTTCGTAACACCTCTTCAACAGTTCCGCCACTTAAATCATAGCAAGACACCTCTACACTTCTAATAAGACAATCTTCCGGCAAACAACGGTCACTCTCAATCAACATTTCAAAATCAAATGACCCTGGGATATTTTTTACTTCCTGCATTTTATTAAAGTAGTCACAAACTTTTTCAACACTTACGCTATAAAAGTTACGTTGTGCTGCCAATATACATGTTTCCGGATCGTAAATAACCGTCATGTCTTCTCCTACATACTCATCAGAACCAAGTTCAATTTGATTAAACTCACCTAGGCCATTTACTTTTCCTGGAGATACATCATCTCTTACTTTTACAAAATTTAAAATCCAGTATCGATCTTTACGCTTAGAAATATTTTGCAACCGTATTTCATTATGAATATTATTATTGGGGGAATAGACTCTTTCCATAACCGGCGTTTCATCTAATTCACGCAATAACATTTCCAGACGTTTTTCTCGATCTATGCCGATTTCTACAGCATCCCTTGTGAAGTCATTACAAAATTTAACAAAATAGTAATGGATTCGTACTGTTGTTTGTTTCGTTGTCATGTTCGTCCCCCTAAAAATGTATTTGTTTCAATTATACCCTAACTAAAGGCAAATTAAAACGACAAAGACACCCGCCGAAACGGATGCCTTTTATAAAGAGGGGATACCATGAAAACTTAGCCACTTTTCACATCTACACTATATCATGTCAAGATAGTGAAAAAATAGGAAATGCTTTATCGAATTCTTTCAATGCGTCTCCATGAAGCTGAATCACTCTGCGATACGTATAGTTCATCTCGCAGGCAATCTGTTCCCACCGTTTGACATTGATATACCGCTCAATCAAAACGGTGCGTAACGTTGCATCAGGCATTGCCATAATCTTAATCCTGGCGTCTTCTCGCAAAGCAATCAGTCTATCCCATTCCGCATTAAGCTCGACCATTATATCGTTCAGTTTGGCCACTTTATCAGCAAACGTCATAGGCGTACCACCGGAAATACGGTCTTTGCTAAAATCCATGGACTGTAGGCAACATACATCTTGTCGTAGCTTAAACAGTTCCCTCTCTTTTGTACGTAGTGACATATCGATATGACGAATTTGACTGAGATATTCTTTTGACGTCATTCACATCCTCCTG
>JBHAEC010000055.1:0-15541 GCA_041855385.1 Veillonellaceae bacterium | reverse complement strand
AGATGAGATTTCATAAATGTTGATAATAATAATAGAAATGATTAGATATAAAAAGAAAAAGGGTAAATTTAGGTAATTTTTGAAAAAAGAACTTTAATTGTGAAATATTTTATTGTATAATCTTCGTAGGAAAGTTAAAAGTATAAAATAAAAGGAGGGATGATTGAATGGATTTAAATATTTCTCTATCGGATAAACGTAAAGGGGGTATATGTAGGAATGTATGTATTCCAAAATCATTATTACTTCATTTGTACCTAGATGAAAAACATACGACTTTAGAAATTGCAAAAATACTAAATTGTAGCCAAGATACCATCTGCCGTCGCTTAAAATCATATGATATTCCTAGGAGGGACAGAAAAGTCCCCATAAATAATCAAGAACTAATAAAATTATATACAGAAGAAAAGCTAAGTATAAAAAAGATTGCTATGAGATTTGGCTGTTCCCATACTACGATTAGTAATAGACTGAGGGAGCTAGGTGTTAAAAGGGCTGTTTTGGCTCCTGCCCGTTTGTGTATAAATGATAGTACTATTATTAAGGCCTATAAAAGTGGTAACAGTGCTACTTTTATTGCGAGGGAACTAGGAGTTTCGAGATGGGTAATTCTTGAAAAATTACGAGCTCATGGAATACCTATTCGCCAAAGTTTTAAGAAAAAATATATTAATAATAGAGAAATACAACATTTATATATGATTCAAAACTTTTCTACTACTGAACTTGGGGAAATATATGGCGTTAAACCTTGTACTGTGGCAGCACGATTGCGTGAAGCGGGAATAAAGTTGCGGGGAAACAGAAAATATATTAATACTAGAGACTTGCTTTATATGTATGAAGATGAGAACAAGAGTGTAGCGGAGATTGCAAAAATATATAAATGCTCTTATGCAGTAATAAAGCATAGATTAGATAAGTTGGGCGTATATAAGAGAAGAAATATTCTTCAATTAGATAGCGAAAAGATAATTAGCTTATATGTAAACGAGGGATATACATTAGCTGAATTGGCTGCACAATATAATTGCTGTGAAAATAGCATATTAAATATTTTAAAGAAGAATAATATTGAGAGAAGAAAGCGTGGCCAACGAAGGGAATAAAAATTGATCTTGTTTACAAGAAAAGCTTTATTTGTTTGTATTCCTACAAAATTACGCTATTACCCCATAAGAGTATTTTCATTAAGTCACTAAACCTAAGATTTATGTTATATGCCTCATTGCGGAAGCTCCCTGTGTGCAACCTAAAAAACACAGTTCTTGGCTTTCCGCATTTTAATTTCTCTGTAATACATGTATTATAATCTCACAAAACCACACTTCCTTCCGCCCTATTTCATTGACGGAACCTGCATTCAGTGAGATAATGAAATGAAGAAAACAAAAATAACAGTGAGGAGTAACGGTATGGCGGATGATCGATTGATAGTGGCACTGGATGTGTCGTCTATGGATGAAGTGCGTGCTCTTGTGGAGGAATTGGGTGAATCGGTTTCCTTTTACAAGGTGGGGATGGAATTGTTCTATGCCGTAGGAGAGCAGGCGATTACCTATTTGCGTGAGCAGGGTAAATTTGTATTCCTTGATCTTAAGCTCCACGATATTCCCAATACGGTAGCACATGGTGTGGCATCGCTCACAAGATTGGGGGCTAACTTACTAACCCTGCACGGGCAAGGCGGTGCGGTCATGATGAAGGCGGCGGCAGAAAAGGCAAAAGAGACTGCTGCTTTATTAGGGATAGAACGACCTAAGTTATTGGCTATCACTGTGCTTACCAGTTTTGATGAGGAGAATTGGGAAGCCACCGGAGGTAGCCTGCCCATAGCCGACCAAGTCGTTCGCTTGGCAAAGCTGGCTAAAGCATCGGGCATGGACGGTATAGTGGCATCCCCTCTTGAAGCGGAAGCTATTCGTAGGGCTTGCGGAGAGGACTTTTTGATTGTTACGCCGGGCGTTAGGCCTTCTTTTGCCGGCGGAGATGATCAAAAGAGAGTGGCAACACCAAAGGATGCCCTTGCTTCGGGATCGACTCATTTGGTAGTGGGCAGGCCCATTACGCGAGCAACCTATCCGCGAAAAGTGGCGGACCTGATTATAGAAGAGATGGGAGAATAATAACATGATGACAGAAGCAGAAGTAAAGCAGTTATTAGTAGATACACAGGCTATTTTGGAAGGGCATTTTCTCCTGACTTCCGGTCTTCATAGCCCCATGTATGTGGAAAAATTTAATGTCCTGCAACATCCTACATATACGGAGACACTCTGCAAGGAATTGGCGGAACGGTTTCGCGATAGACAGGTGGATCTTGTTATTGGCCCTATGACAGGAGGAATACTTCTTGCCCATGAAGTGGGAAAGGCGCTGGGGACGAGAGCCATTTTTACGGAGCGTGAAAATGGAGTGATGACATTGCGCCGTGGCTTTACCATTGAACCGGGGACAAGAGTCCTTATTGTGGAAGACATTGTTACGACAGGTAGCTCCATCAAAGAAGTGGTGGATGTGGTAAACCGGAGCCAAGGGGATATTGTCGGCGTTGGTATGCTAGTAGATCGCAGTGGTGGTAGTGCTGATTTCGGTGTGGATAAGGGCCTTACGGAAGCCTTGCTTCACCTCACTGTGCCAACACACAAACCGGAAGAATGCCCTCTTTGTGCAAGTGATATTCCCATGACAAAGCGGGGAAGCAAACATATTAAATAGTAAGCCAAGGGGCTCTGCGAGGAGCCTCTTTTGTTCCCTTTTGAAAGGATATGAAGAACGTTATGATTGATTTTGTGGCTATAGATTTTGAAACAGCCAATAAACTTGCCAACAGTGCCTGCTCTTTGGCGGCCGTGACGGTAGAAGATGGCCGTATCGTTAAGCGTGGCTATAGTTTGATAAAACCGCCCTTTATGAATTTTGATGATGAATGTATTGAAGTCCATGGTATTCAGCCTCAGGAAGTGCTTGGGAAGCCTACTTTTGACAAGCTGTGGCCGGTGATTTATGAAAAACACTTAAAGGGTAAACTGGTGATTGCTCATAATGCCAAGTTTGATATCGGTGTGCTTCGTGCCACCCTTCGTCACTATGAACTGGAGTGGCCGGAGTTTAATTTTGCCTGCACCGTACAGATCTCAAGAAAGGTGTGGCCTGATCTGTATAATCATCGACTAAATACAGTAGGCAGTTTTTTGGGGATTTCTTTCCAGCATCATCAGGCACTGGATGATGCACAAACGTGTGCCCGCATTGCTCTTGCGGCAGCAAAAGAGACAAAGTCGTCTTCCATGGAAGAGTTACTTAGAAAACTGGATTTGTCGGTGGAACCTTTTAAAAATGAGGAGTCGGTAGAGCAGGGCTCATTATTCTAAGTAAGGGGGAGTCGTTACATGAAAGGTAAGGATATCATCGGTTATATAGACCATACATTACTTAGGGCTGATGCAAGGTGGTCGGAGATAAAGGCGCTTTGCGAAGAGGCGGTGCAATATAAAGCGGCTTCCGTATGTATTCCCCCATCCTATGTAAAACGCGTAAGAGACATGTTTTCTGAAGGGCTTATCATTTGTACCGTCGCCGGATTTCCCCTCGGATATATTCCTCCGGAAGTAAAGCGCCGAGAGGTGGAAAAAGCCGTTGCCGACGGAGCCGATGAAGTAGATATGGTTATTAATATCGGAGATGTTAAAAATGGTGATTTGCTGGCCGTAGAATCGGAGATACGGGAGATAAAGGAAACAATAGGATCTCGCATTTTAAAGGTTATTGTTGAAACCTGCTACCTTACCGAGGCGGAAAAGATCAATGTGTGCCATGCGGTGGCGGCAGGGGGCGCAGACTATATTAAAACCTCTACCGGCTTCGGTACGGATGGAGCTACTATTCAAGATATAGTTCTCTTTCGGGAACATCTGCCTTCTAAGGTTAAGATAAAAGCGGCCGGAGGAATTAGAACCGTAGAGGATATGGTAGCTTTTATTGAGGCCGGCTGTGCACGCATCGGATCCAGTGCAGGCATTGGGCTTTTGCGTGATCGTTTGGATGAGGAATTTGAAATGTCTAAATAGGGTGAAATTTTATGTACCGATAGGTGCAAGCTGGGAGGTCGCTCTATGCGAATGGTGGACTTGCTGATAAAGAAAAGGGAAGGAAAACAGCTCACATCACAGGAGATTAGGGAGATGATTTCTTCTTATGTAAAGGGAGATATTCCCGATTACCAAATGAGTGCCATGCTCATGGCCATTTGTTGGAAGGGTATGTCTGATGAGGAATTGGCGACGTTGACGATGGCCATGGCTCATTCCGGAGAGATTATCGATTTGTCTGCTATCGAAGGGACGAAGGTGGATAAGCACAGTACAGGCGGCGTGGGGGATAAGACGACTTTTATTGTGGGGCCCATTGTTGCCGCTTGCGGAGGAAAAGTGGCAAAGATGTCCGGACGAGGTCTGGGGCATACAGGGGGAACCATTGATAAAATGGAGGCCATCCCCGGTATTCGTTCCTCTCTTTCTAAAGCGGAGTTTGTCAAAATTGTTAATGATGTAGGGCTGGCTGTTATCGGGCAGTCGGAGAATTTGGCTCCGGCCGATAAAATGCTATATGCCCTACGCGATGTGACGGGAACGGTGGAAAATATACCACTTATTGCCTCATCTGTGATGAGTAAAAAGATTGCTGCCGGTTGCGACGCCATTTTGCTCGATGTAAAGGTTGGTAAAGGAGCCTTTATGAAGACCTTGGATGAGGCCATTATTCTAGCGGAGAAAATGGTAGCTATCGGGGTGCATAATAGTAGAGAGACCATGGCCATTATTACAGATATGAATACCCCGCTAGGATATGCTGTGGGAAATGCACTGGAAATGAGAGAAGTGGTAGAGGTATTACAAAATAGAGGCCCTTCCGATTTGCGCCGAGAATGTATTGAAATTGCAGGCAGTATGCTTTATCTATTGAAGAGAGGCAGTTTGGAAGAATGCCGTTCTTTGGCGGAGGAAACGCTGGTAGACGGACGTGCTTTTTCGGTATTTTGCCGGATGGTACGAGCCCAAGGCGGAGATGAAACCTATATACACGAGCCACAGCGATTAGCTCTCTCTCCTTTTAAGGAAGTGATATCGGCACCGCAAGAGGGTTATCTTTCTGAAATCGATGCACTGATTTGTGGAAAGGTATCCGTGAATCTGGGCGCAGGACGAGCCGTGAAAGATGATGTGATTGACTACGGGGCAGGTATTTTGTTATGCAAGAAGGTGGGCGATTATGTAAAGGCTAATGAAGTATTAGCCGAGCTTTACAGTAGCCGAAAAGAATGGTTAGAAGCGGGTCGGGATATGCTGAAAAAGGCTTTTTGCATCTCTGAAGCAAAGCCTGTTAAAGCGCCTATGGTATATGCCCGCGTAACAAAGGATGGAGTAGAGCGATTGCATGGCGAGATATAAATAAGAGGAGCCATAAACAGGTAAGAGATGTCAGATAAACCGACAGGAGGATCATATGACTCAGGACGAGGAATTATTGCAAAGAGCCAAAGAGGCCAGAGACCTAGCCTATGCGCCATATTCTTCTTTTGCCGTAGGTGCGGCGGTGCTTGCGTCCTCCGGAAAGATCTACATAGGATGCAATATTGAAAATGCTTCCTATGGAATGACCATATGTGCAGAGCGTGTGGCAATTTTTTCCGCTATTGCGGCGGGAGAGAGAAAGTTCCTTGCCCTAGCTGTAGTATGTGATACGGAGGAGTTTTGTCGCCCTTGCGGAGCCTGCCGCCAAGTGATGGAAGAATTTTCTGTGCCGCGCATTCTGATGGGGCGGGTAAAGGATGAGGAAATGGATGTAAAGTGTTTAGAGGAACTTCTGCCTCTTACATTTGGAAAGGAAAGTATATAGGAGGTGCCTATGAATATTTTGGTTGTTGTAGACATGCAAAATGACTTTATTACAGGGGTTCTCGGCACTAAGGAGGCAAAGGCCATTGTTCCGTATTGTGCTGAAAAGATACGAAATTTTGAAGGAACCGTCGTATATACCATGGATACCCATACAAAAGACTATCTGGATACCCTGGAAGGAGAAAAACTTCCCATTCTGCACTGCGTAAAAGGTACGGAAGGTTGGGAATTGGACGGTGCTATCAAAGAGGCGTTAGAAGAAAAAAATGCCATTGGATTTGAAAAGCCCGGTTTCGGCTCTATCGATTTGGCCCATTATCTGGCAAAACAGTGGGATGTAGAGGCAATTGAATTCATCGGCCTATGCACGGATATTTGTGTTATAACCAATGCGTTAATAGCAAAAGCAGTACTTCCGCAAACGCCTATTCGCGTCGATACAAGGGGATGCGCCGGTGTAAGTGTAGAAAGTCATGAACGGGCGCTGGAACAAATGAAAATGTGCCAAATTGATTGCTTGTAGGTGTGTTTTCGCTCTAATCAAAAAGAAAATACCTCTCTAACTTTAGGGTGTATATACCCAAACGGTTAGAGAGGTATTTTTTATCCTGATTAAGGCTTTAGCCTAGCATGTTTTTAGAACACAGGGAGGATAGCTCCTTGGTACTTGTCTTGGATAAATTTCTTTACTTCGGGAGCATTTAATGCTTTTGCCAATTTTTGGATTTCAGGGCGAGCATCATCTCCTTTGCGAAGAGCTAAGATATTAACATAAGGAGAATCTTTGTCTTCCACAAAGAGCGCATCTTTTAACGGGTTTAACTTAGCTTCCAGCGCATAGTTGGTGTTGATAACTGCGATTTCCACATCGTCAAGGGAACGAGGGAGTTGTGGTGCTTCAAGTTCAACGAAGCTGAGGTTTTTCTTGTTTTCCGTAATATCTTGTACGGTTGAAGTAACATTGCCACCATCTTTAAGGCTGATTAAACCGGCTTTTTGAAGCAACAATAATGCGCGACCGCCATTGGTCGGATCATTAGGAATCGCAACTTTGGCACCATCTGTTACTGCTTTGATGTCCTTAGTTTTCTTGGAATATACGCCCATCGGCTCAATATGAACCTTTGCGGAAGGCACGATTTGCAATTTGTGCTCCGCTGCAAATTTTTCTAAATATGGGGTGTGTTGGAAGAAATTAGCATCAATTTCTTTGTCGGATAAAGCAAGGTTCGGCTTTACATAATCCGTAAACTCCACTACCTTTAGCTCCACTCCTTCTTTAGCGAGAAGTGGTTTGATTTGGTTAAGAATTTCTGCATGTGGAACCGGAGTAGCACCAACCGTAACCACTACTTTTTTGCCTTGATCGGCTGTTTTTGCAGGAGCTTTTTCGCTACCGCAACCGGCCAATAAGAGTGAGCCCGCAACAAGTGCTGTTGCCGCAAGAGAAAATAATTTTTTCATACATTTAACCCTCCTATGAGAAAATAAAGTGGATGAAGACGAATTTATCAATAAAAAAAAGCGACATCCGAAAGATATCGCTTGCATATTTTATCTCTCGGTTCCTACCGCAGGATTTAGCACCATCGAATGGTTGCCGGATTTCATCGGGCCAGTCCCTCCATCGCTCTTGATAAAGCCGTATTCAATTTTGTAGATATACTATAGCACGAAGTTTTAGTTTCTGTCAAACAGAATTTACAAATAAATCTGATTTAATAATTTGTGCTAATAAATAATATTGTGAAAAATAAAATATATCGCTATTCAAATGAATTAGGGGAGTAGGTATCACATCCCGCCGGTAGAAAATAATCCAAAGGCTATGCCGAAGCTATACAGAAGATTTGCCAATGCACACATGCCGAGTGCTTTATCCAGAGAGCGAACATCACTGTAAACAGTTAAAATATGTACGGACTTTTGGGCAGGAAAAAGATAGGTTAGTGCCGGAAGCGAAAGGAGAGGCAAATAATCCAGAAACACAAATAGTAGCGTCCATACACCAACAAAGGTAAAGGCTGTTTTTAATAAAAGGAGTGATTTTTCTCTTCCTATACAGATGGGTAATGTTCTTCGCCCATGTTTTTTGTCATTTATCATATCACGTATATTGTTTGTCAGCATGATAGCCGCTACCATAAAAAAAGAGGGGATGGAAGGGATAAGCATGGGAAACGTAAGTTTGTGTGACCATGTAAAAGCGGCAATAAGTACAATGGCGAAGCCCATGGCAAAACCGGAGGCGAGTTCGCCATAAGGTGTTCGGGAGATGGGGTAGGGACCACCGGAGTAGAAAAATCCGATCCCAATGCAGATGAGCCCCATGGGGATGAGAGCCAAGCTAACGGTTAAAGCAAGGATAAAGCCCAATATTAAGGCTAAGAGACTCGCTATAACAGCAAGGCGATAGATCTTTTGCGGAGATATTCCGTCTCGGGTAATGGCGCCGCTATTTCCTATGACTTGCTCCTCATCAAGGCCGGAGGCGTAGTCAAAGTATTCATTCCATATATTAACTGCTATCTGTGCAATGAGTACTACCGAAAGGGCGAGCAAGACATAAAGGCTTGCCACTCTGGTAGAGGGGAAAGGTGTGTAGTGAGCGTAAGCAAAGCTGGCACCTAAAGCAATGGGAGCGACCGCCGCTACTAATGTTCTGGGGCGTGTAAGGCGAATATAAGTCGAGATAGTCATGATAGTCGTTTAACCTTTGAATGAAGAGAAATAGACCATTTAGGAGAGGTTGGTATCTGTGCCAATAATATTCCGAAGGACAGGAGGATAGCCCCCAATAGTTCGGTTGTATTTAATGTTTCTCCAAGAATAAGGTACCCGGTAAGGGCACTAAATACCATTTCCAAGCTCATTAGTAGCGAAGCCTCCGTGGGAGGTAATTTTTTTTGAGCTATGAGCTGTAAGGTAAAGCCGATGGCAACGGAGAGAAGCCCTCCGTAGAGGAGGGGGATTAACGTGGCTTTTATCATAGATGGAGTTAAAGTCTCCGTAAAAAGAACCAATACGCCGCTAAAGAGGGAACAAAAAAGGAATTGTCCTGCGGCCAGCTTAATTCCCGGATAACGGGGTGATAAATAGGTAAGAAGCAAAATATGTCCTGCCCAAAATAGAGTGCTTACGGTAATTAAGAAGTCTCCTGCTTCCATGGTAAAACTACTTTGTCCCATCGTCATAAAGAAAAGTCCAAGTACCGCTAATATAACACCTAAGATTGCTAAGTAGGGGAGGCGATGACCTAGAAACAGACCTATAATGGGAACGAAAACAATGTAAAGAGCGGTAATAAATCCGGCTTTACTTGCCGTTGTTCCTGCAAGTCCGATTTGCTGTAAGCTTGCCCCGGCAAAGAGAAAGAATCCTGCCAATGCGGCAGCCATCCAAAAAGGAAGAGGCGCCTTCCGGGTAGGGATACTGTCCTTGAAAAAAGACATGACCGGAAGCAGTGCCAAGGAACCGATAAAAAAGCGGATCATATTGTATGAAAAGGGGCCGATAGTATCGGTACTAATTCTTTGTGCCACAAAGGTAGAGCCCCAGATAAAGGCTGTTAACAGTAGCATCAATCGGGCTAGCATCATAATAAAGGAATCCTTTCTCTATATGTAGAACTAATATATATTGGTCTTCTTTAAGGGAAATTCAAGAATATCTGTGACGATAATTATACCATATTTTTTCGAGTATAATCATAGTCAAAAGAGGTGTTAAAAATGAGAAGTGAAGCATTGTTGACGGATCTGTACCAGTTGACCATGATGCAGGGGTTATTTGAAAAAAAACTACATAGAACAAGAACTGTATTCGACCGATTTTATCGGACGAATCCATTTGGGGGATCTTATACGATAGTGGCAGGATTATCTCATGTCATTTCGTATCTAAAGAATTTATCTTTTTCGGAGGATGATATTGCGTACCTGGCTTCTACAGGACTGTTTAAGGAAAGATTCTTAGACTATTTGCGGGACTTTCGCTTTACCGGTGATGTGTATGCCGTTCCTGAAGGAACAGTAGCCTTCCCGAAGGAAATACTCCTTCGAGTAGAAGCTCCCAATGATGAGGCTATGCTCATTGAAACGGCTATTTCCATGTTTTTAAACCACGAATCGCTTATCGCCACAAAGGCTAGGCGTATTCGAACAGTGGCGGGAACGGACAAATTAGCTGAGTTTGGTCTTAGAAGAGCCCAGGGAAGCAGTGCTGCACTTTATGGTGCCAGGGCTGCGATGATTGGCGGGTTTGACGGTACCAGTAATGTATTGGCGGCCGCCAAATTCGGCATGAAGCCGGTGGGGACCATGGCCCATAGTTGGGTGATGAGCTTTCCGTCTGAGCTGGAAGCTTTCAGAGTGTACGCCGAAGAGTATGAGAATGCATTGACTCTATTGGTTGATACCTATGATACCTTGCGTCAGGGAGTTCCCAATGCGATTATTGTTTTCGATGAAGTGAGAAAACGTCGTGGCGGAACAATGCCGGCAGGATACGGCATCAGGCTGGACAGCGGGGATTTGGCGTTCTTGTCTAAGCAGGCCCGAAAAATGCTGGATGCGGCAGGATTTACGGATGCCATCATCATGGCTACCAATGATCTGGATGAATACCTTATTGCCGATCTAAAAAGGCAAGGCGCAGAAATCAACGGTTGGGGAGTGGGAACCAAACTTATTACGGCGGAAGGTAATCCGGCTTTGGGTGGGGTGTATAAGCTGGCAGGAAAATGGGAAGGAGACACATTTATCCCCAAAATGAAGATCTCTGATAATGTAGAAAAGGTGACAAATCCGGGGATTAAAAAGGTGTACCGTCTTTTAAGGAAGGACAACCGGAAACTTATCGGAGATGTGATAGCTTTAGAAGGAGAGGAGATTAACTCTCATGCAGACTATATTTTTAAGGATTACCAATACCCGTGGAAATTTATTCCTTTGCGGGCAGGGGAATTCGAAGTAGTCGATCTTTTAAAGCCCATATTTAAGGATGGCGAGTTAGTATATGAGGAGCCGAGTTTGCAGGAAATCATCGCTTATGGAGAAAAACAAATATCCATTTTGTGGCCGGAATATTTGCGTCTTATCAATCCACAATTAAGCAAGGTGAATTTGAGTGAAAAACTTATGCAGCTTCGCAATGAGGTTATTGAAAAAAGCCGTCTTATGTAATAATAGAGGAGGAAATCTGTGAAGTATTCAAAAAAGATAAAGCTTTTGGCAGTAGCCGGCCTTTTTGCCGGGATTGCCTTTCAAGTGCATGCCGAAGAGGTAGGGGATATCGGTTCGTATTCGGAAAATGTCCCTGTAATGACCGCTAGCATGAAGGATGGGGCTTTGAACCCACTTTTTCCTTCCGCTAAGCCCCGTTCCGAAACAGTCGTTACTGAGGGAAAGAATATGAAGTGGCTGGATGGCACTGTTGTTACGGTGCCTAAGGGCATTTCTGTTTTTGATGCACAGGAGGTGCTCGGGAAAACAAAAGATGGAGGTCTTCTTGACAAGAAAACAGCCAATGAAATCAATGCAGAACTTAAAAAAGTATTTACCGAAGAAGTAAAGGCACGTAAGGGGACAAAAACAGAAACAAAAGAGGACAACGCCTTAAAAGCCTTTGCTGACCATAAAGGGCCCTATATAAACAACTTGGCTTTTTATGAGCTGAAAAAACATGGCATGAGCGCAGGATCAGTTGCCTATGTACTTCAAATGGATGTGGATAAAGATTTGGTGCAAGCCTTACTAAATGTAGAAACAAATCGCAATGATACGTATAGCCCGGAGAACTATATAAAGGCTGAGAAAGAAATTCGCCCCCTATCTAAAGAAGACATTAAAAAGAAGATAGAAGAACAAATTCTCCTATCCCAACAAACGTGGAAGGCGTCTATTGAAACAGATCCAAAAGTAAAGGCCATGATGGTAAAGAATCCGGCGGCATTCGTCCATT
Source organism: Veillonellaceae bacterium (assembly GCA_041855385.1). Classification (GTDB taxonomy): domain Bacteria; phylum Bacillota; class Negativicutes; order Veillonellales; family Veillonellaceae; genus JBHAEC01. The sequence goes on along the minus strand of JBHAEC010000055.1, from coordinate 3,677 downwards.
TGGAGAACTATGTAAAGAGTGTCAATGTAGATCTTTTGGCGTATTCGGGATTGACAATCGTTGAGAAAGGAAGAAGTAAAATTGCCTTGGAGTCACAACGGATAAATCTGCAAATAGACGGGTTTTATTTCCCTCTTGGAATATATTCATGGGCGAAGGCGGATCCTGACCGAGTGGTAGCAACACTGATTTTTACGCCTGACGTGAACTATGAAACGTGGCTACCCATTGTGAGGGAGATGACAGGTCTTCCCCTTAAAGGAGGGAAATAAGAATGAGAAAAGTATTGTGGAAAAAATTATTAAGTACCCTTCTTGTTTCTTGTGCCCTTGCCTTGCCGGTTGGAGCAGCTTCCGTGAAAACCGTTGTAGGCACTATGGAAGTACCTGAAAGAGTGGGCATTCATGCTCTGTCTTCGTCTCATTTGGTACAGTTCGTATTGGCATCTATGCCTGAACCTTCTTCCCGGGATAAGGGGATAGAAAATCCGCAAGGATTGAAGATTGGAGAACCTTTGCTGGGAAAAGAAGTAGACTATTATCAAGTGCAGTATAACTCGCCTAAGGCTATTATGACAGGAGAGCTTATGGCAAGTCGGCTAAACCCACAGATATTGAGCCAAATGCCGATACAAGGCTTAGCTGATGTGAATGCGCCAATGACACAGGTTACCCTTGCCCTTTTAAATGAGCAATGGATGAATGTGGAAGAGAAAATAGCAGACAGTATTAGAAAAAAATATAAAGTGCCTCCCAATGGGGAAGCACCGATTATTATAACATTGAGCGAAGAGCCTATTACTTTGCTGACAGGGGCAAAAACCCCTACCTATGTGGTAGGCAGTCGTGCCACCATAGATGTTAACGGCTTTGAGCACATGCTTTATGCAAAAGCGTTCTTTCAGATTCGGGGAGAGGAGGCTAATGTACTCCTGTTTATTACCTCTGATGCGGAGCGTGAACACTTAACACCTATAGTGGACAATATGGTGCGATCCATTGCGCCGTAAGCTTTAGGAAATGATAAAACCCTTTCTCAAATAGGATGTTTATCTTTTCTCTATCCGGAGAGAAAAGTGGACATTCTTCGAGAGAGGGTTTTTATTGTGTCGTTTGTATTATTTCAGTACAATCGAGTTAGGAAGTGAATGAGAATGTATTTTTAAAGACCAACCCTCAAGCGTTAATAGCGCTATTTTGAGATCTACGCCACCTGCATAGCCGGTGAGCCGGCCTGTTTTTCCTATTATGCGGTGACAGGGTATTAAAATAGAAATGGGGTTGCTCCCCACTGCATTTCCTATCGCTTGAGCGGACATACGATCTTTATTAAGGTGAAGTGCTACTTGTTGTGATAACTCTCCATATGTGGTAAGACTCCCCTGCGGAATTTTTAGGAGAAGAGCCCAAACTAATTCTTGAAAAGGGGTCCCTTTTACCTTTATCGCAGGAGGCTTTGGTAGGGTGTCTTTATTAAAGTACGCTTGTAGCCAAGCGGCAGTTTCCTTAAATATGGGCAAATCATCTACTTTGCAAACCTCTAATGTGGCGTTAGGATAGGCGATTAATGAGAAGCTTTGCTTTTTGAGCGTTAGGCCTATCAAGGAAGAACCGTCGCTATACAATCGAATGGGGGTATACAAGGTAGGCGTATTGGTTAATGTACAGGAATAGATTGTTTTAGTATGTATTTCTTTTTTGTGTTCCTGATTCATGCAAGGCTCCTTTCCCTATATTTTATAGATAATACCTGTTTGTTACATTATATCACGCGCTTTCTCCCAAAGATAACTTCGACGCGGAAGCCACCGTTGATCCGTCAAAAAGCCATTTACCCGAAAAGGCGACATCTGGCTGCTCACCTTTATGGTCAACATTCGGATTCTTAAAATCGACGGCATGGATCAAGTGCTGGCGCTAGGGAACGAAAAAAGCGTACAGGATTTGTACAACACAGTCGAAGGTATGAATATGCTCTTAAATAATTCGGCCATGCAAGTGCTTGGCAAGGACGACGAATATCAGCAACATACGTACACCTTCTCAGGAATTAGCGAAGTATATGACCGCTTTATGATGGATGTAGCTGGAGCTTCCGGAATTCCGGTAACGAAACTATTCGGTCGTTCGCCTGCTGGCATGAATTCCACTGGGGAGTCGGATATGGAGAATTACTTCGATACAATCGAAGCGGCGCAGGAAGCACAACTAAGGCCTATATTCGACAAGTTGTTGCCGGTTATTTTTACATCCACTCTTGGTGGCGTGCCGGACGACTTAGATTTTGCGTTTAATCCTGTACGCCGCGCGAATGATATGGAAAAGCAAGACCTCGGCAGCAAGCAAACGACTGCCGTCATCGAAGCATATACATCCGGGTTAATTGGAAGAAAAACGGCGCTCAAGGAGCTGCAGCAATCCTCACGGCAAACGGGTATGTGGACCAATATCACGGACTCTCAAATCGAAGAGGCGGACGATGACGTACAAGGTGCCGGTGAGGATATGTTTGGTATGGGTGAAGGGTTATCTCCCGCAATAAATGGTGATGACTCTGACGATATATCAAATAAGGCTATGGATTCCGAATGGAATGAAAGTGAACACCCTAGAGATGATAATGGTAGGTTCGGTAAGTTAAGCTCAAATGAAGGTGAAATGCCGGATGATGTTTCGCAAGTTTTAGGAAAGGAACTCACAGGAGCTAAAGGTAGAGAGGCTATTAATTTATTAATAAAATCAAAAGAGGGACATATAAAAGACGCCTATCATAGAGATGATATAGGTGGAATAACCCTTGTTTGGGGAAATAATAAGCTAGGCATTTCACATATATTACAAAGCCGTAAAAAGCGAGACGGATTCACCGAAGAACAATTCGAATCGTTTTTTGATGCCATTGATGAACCAATAAAAAAAGGCACCCTATCAAAAAATAGTAGAGGTACCTTTGAAATAACTTTCGGAGATAATATGGCTATTGTTTCGCCCGAATTACATAACTATAAATTAAATTTCTTGTTAACGGGATTTAAAATTTACAAATAAATAACAGACCGCTGGGAGAACGCACATCCTCTCCATTTGGTTGGCAGCTACTGCGACTTTCTGCTGTCAGCGGTCTGTTTCTAATTTCATTATAGTATTGAAGGGCTGTAAAGTCAACGTTATAAGGAGTATATATGGCTAGACCTCTTTGGCAAACAAAGCGAAGGATAGAGTTAGCATATAAAAGTGCGGTCTATTCTCTGCTGAGTTCCACTGTTAATTTATATTTCAAACATAAATCTGAAGATGCTTTCCTTAATGCCGTTACAGTTTGGACTGCTGGGAAGGCATTTTCTAATTATGCAAATGCTCTGGCTTACGCCATGATCACAAATTTGTTTGACGACATCGGCACATCGTGGCGTTCGGCCCCTACGAATATAGCCTTCGCAAGAAGGTAAATGAAGAAGTGTCAAATAAAAAAGAGCCTACCTCGATCGGTAGGCTTTATTTTTGGTGTGTATAAAAACAAATATTTGTAGTTAGAAGGACTTAGAAGGCTCTAATCTTTAGCAAGTGTATAGCAAAAGCTCTGACTATACGCATGAATACTATACCTCTTGTTACCATAAAGAATAATTCAGTATAATGAAATCATGGAGATGATAAGATGAAAAAACAAGGAATTTT
>JBHAEC010000054.1:0-5829 GCA_041855385.1 Veillonellaceae bacterium | reverse complement strand
TTGCGGTGTATGCCGTGGCCATCACCACCTATTATCCCATCATTGAACAATCATGTTCCCTATTGGCAGGATTTTTTATCATTCAGGGATTGCTACGATATTTTACGCCATGTAATGAGAAGCCCTATGTTCCGCAACTCCTCACCCGCCTTATGCAATCCTTAATCGCCATAGGCTATGTTCTCACCATTTACTTTGCTATTTACTTATCGGTCTTTTTTATAGGCGCAATTTTTGATTATTCCCTGTTCACATCCGATCTGTTTCGCATTGCAACAGCCTGTGCCGGCTTTAGCTTTTTTATGGTGCTATTCTCAATTAAAGAAGATGCTTTATTTGTACCCGGAACCTTCTTTAAAGCCCTATTCGGGAAAATTTTGCCCGCCCTCTCCATTATCTGCGGACTGCTGGCTACCGTATACCTTACGCAGATGCTTCTTGGCGTACGAAATGATGTAGCTTTTCTTTATACCTATTATCCATACATTTGTGCCTTTTATTTTTTCTTTATCGCCGGGAGTATTTGCCAAAAACATCCTCGGGCGCAGACACTCATTTTATCGCTTTTTCTTATCATTACGGCGATCACCATAGCCTTCATTCTAAAGCGCCAACTTACAATTCCTTCCCAGCAGGTAAGTTCTATTTACGCCCTTCTTTGCAATAGTCTGTTTTTCTGCTACAACGCATATATCCTCTTTAAACAAAAAGATTTTTCTTATACCTTAACCAAGATTGTCTCTATTATTTCCATCATTATTTTTCTTCCCCTATTTGGATATATAAGCTATGTAGAAAATGTTACCTACAAAGGAAGTGCTCCTCACTATACGGCACATTATGATATACAGGATATCTTACTAAAAACAAAGAGTCGCTCTCTCTTGGAAGCTCAGCAAGAACAGGTTCAAACCATGGGGATAAATTCCCGTGAGTTACCGCTCTCTTTCTACTTAGACAAGGACAGTTTCAAATCGCCTCTATCCATTGAAGGGTATCGCTTACTGCTTTTAGACCAACAGCTAAATGATAATACGTCCTCCCTGTCTCTACCGGACGGAAGGGGTGTTCTCTCTCTTAGTAGCGACAAAAAAGCGATTCTCTTTACCCAGTCCGGAGAAGTAAAGTTAAACTATCCCATTTATGAAGAAGTCAAAAGGAGAGTCTCGGAAAACAAAGATCGTACCCCCTCTTCTTCCCCTATAATAGTAGAAACAGAAGAGTTTAAACTTTTCATCACTAATTATATGTCCGCTCTTGATGCAAAATCTCCATGGACATCCACCACTTTTCACTTATTGCTGAAATAATTTATTTTTCCACTCTACAAAGTCGGTATTTAAAATCTTTTTTCAAAAATATACTAAAACAATTTACTTTTCTCTCCAATTGTTATATAGTTATATGACATAACTATGTATGTAAGTCATAGAACAGAAAAACAAATCGTTATAAATGAGGTGTGTATATGAGGACGTCTTTAACTTTTAGGGAAAGCCTGTTAGTAGGCTCATTGATGTTTGGCTTGTGCTTTGGTGCCGGAAACCTAATATTCCCCATTTTTATGGGCCGTATGGCGGGCGCAGAAATGTGGATTGCTAACCTGGGCTTTATTATTACCGGTGTAGGGATTCCCGTTATCGGTTACATTGCTATGGCCCTCTCAAAAAACGAAAACATGCATGAGCTGTCCTCTCCCGTATGTCGTAGCTATGCCACTATGTTTACCCTTCTTCTATACCTAGCCATTGGACCTGCCTTCGCAAGTCCAAGAACGGGAACGGTATCTTTCGAGGTGGGAGTGAGACCCTTCATCAGCGATGGGTATACAGATATTGGCTTATTGGTCTTCTCCGCTTTGTTCTTCGGCACGGTTTTATTCTTTTCCCTGCGTCCCGGTCGTATCCTTGATTGGGTGGGGAAATATCTAACCCCCGCTTTTTTAGTAGTGTTAAGCGTACTCTTGGCAGCTGTTATCTTCTCCCCTATGGGTGATCCTTCTGCGTATCCTGCACAGGGGCCTTATATCGAAAAAGCCTTTACTACAGGTCTTCTTGACGGCTATAACACCATGGACGGCCTTGCTTGCCTGGCTTTTGGACTTATCGTAGTCAAAGCCGTCCACGCACTTGGCGTTACCGAGCCTAAGTATATGGCAAAAGAGATTACCAAATCGGGAGTTATCTGTTTCATCGCCATGAGTGCTATTTACACTGCTCTAACCTTTATGGGTGGTAGTAGCCTGGGAAGCATCCCTACGGCAGAAAACGGAGCACAGGCGATGACCTTGGTAAGTCGTTTCTACTTCTCCATGCCCGGTCAAGTATTGCTTGCTTTCATTGTAACGCTCGCATGCTTGAAGACCTCTATCGGATTAGTAACTGCATGCTCTCAGATTTTCAACAAAATGTTCCCTGCTTTATCGTACAATACCTATGCTTATATTTTTGCCGGTATCAGTTTCTTTGTTGCAAACTTTGGTCTTGTAAAAATCATTCAATGGTCTATCCCCGTGTTGATGTTCTTATATCCACTGGCAATTACCATTATTATTTTGGCACTATTGTACCCCTTTATCGGAAAATCTCGTGCCATTTACGGTATGACCACATTACTTACCATGTTTGCAGCCTTCTTCGACTTGATGAACGCTATGCCAAAGCAAGTAGCATCTACCGAGTTTGCTCAAGGAATGATTGCTTTTGCCAAAACGACACTTCCCGGATTTGACTATGGATTCGGATGGTTGGCACCGGCTCTTGCCGGCTTCATTATCGGCATCTTACTGGACAAAACAGGTTTATATCCGGTAAAATCGGTGCGGTAATATTTGATCTGCAAGACAACAAAAGAGCGATAGCGCTTTATGGCTATCGCTCTTGTTTATTACTACAAGCATTTTGTCTTATTTGGAGCGGGCAAAGGGAATCGAACCCTCCTCTCAAGCTTGGGAAGCTCGCATTCTACCGATGAACTATGCCCGCATCAGGCTATCCCTATCATATACTAAAACCTTACTTTCTGCAAGAGTCGGAGGCTCTCTATCTCTTTGCTGTTTACCAATTCCTTCATTAAAAGGAGATTTCTATGGGCTCTAATCATAAAAAATCTGGTCGCCATCCTTGGCTTTGGGGCTTCTTGGGGATTCTTTTTATCGCTTTCAACGCCTTCGGACTCTATATTGGAACTATTATCTATGAAGAAACCGCTATTATGCCTACTAAAGATCGCAGAATAGCCTCCGCCTTTATCCAACGAGAATTCAACAGAGGCATACAGTTTGAACATTGGGAGAATATCACCATTACGGCCACAGACGGAGCGCAACTGGTCGCTACCTTTATCCCACACCCGCAAGGATCCAAAAAGACCATTATTTACCTTCACGGACTTCGCGATCACCGCCTAAGCGGGATCAACTATTTACCCATTTTTCAAAAAAACGGTTATAATGTTTTGCTCATTGACGCACGAGGGCACGGGGAAAGCCAAGGTTCCTTTATTACCTGGGGGGATAGAGAAAAAAGAGATGTAGAGCAGTGGGTCTCCTATCTTTCCGGCCGAATTCCCCGTGGTATCGTAGGCATCTTCGGGGCATCCTTGGGTGGCGCGACGGCCCTTCTTCATAGCGAAATAAATGAAACTGACGGTAAACATGTAGATTTTTACATTATTGACAGTGCTTTTTCCGACCTTAAAACTCTCATACAATCGCAATTAGAAGAAAGGATTCCTCCATACGGCAAATTCATCTCCTCCCTCGTTCTGCCTTATGCGGATATAGTGGCATATTTTAACGGCCGGTTTACCTACAGTCGCTCCTCTCCCATCAAAGCCGTCCCCAGAACAAGCCGGCCGATCCTTTATCTTCATGGTAAAGCGGACATGCTGATTCCGGCTTCCATGTCAGAAGATTTATATGCAGCCACCACCGGACAAAAGGAAATTTATCTCTTTGAAGGCGCCGCACATATTGGAGGCTTATTTGAACAATATGATCGATACGATACCATCCTCTCCCGGTTTATAAAAAATGTGGAAAAACAACTCTGAGGATAAATCGAAAACAGGTAATCACTCATTTAGATAGAAAAGGACATAGCGATGAGCTACGCTCATCGCTATGTCCTTTTGTAATGTCTTCATTATAATCGATTCAACTCTTGCTAATAAAAGATATATGCTGTTATCTTTTATTATGAACGCGGTGTCCCTGCTTTTCCTGATGACCTTGATGTCCGTAATATTCCTCTTCCCATTTTAGTACTTGACCACTGTTAGCATCAATATCGAACTCATATTCAACGCCTTGGTAGTAGATTTCACCTTCATATACATGGCGGCCATCTTCAATGTCAGATTTAAATTTCAGTACATGTGCCTGTGTAGCACCCGGAACTTTTTCAAGAGCAATATCCTTTGCTTGATCCGCTGTAATCGGTGCCGCCATCGCTACTGCACCTAAACTCATTACCGCTACTGCTGCCAACATCATTGCTTTTACTTTTTTAGACATATTCTGACTCCTTTGTTTTTATAATTTAATTATTTAAATGAAAAGTTTTATTGTAATCCTTTTCCTTGGCTATATTATACCGAGTTAGTATATTTTAGTAAAGCCCGCAGAGAGCGATTTTATCTTTATTTTAGATTTTTTCTATTTTGTTTATTTCCGGATCTTTATTTTTATTGTAAACCGTTTTTAATTTTACGGTTGACCTATTTTAAATTCTCATATATACTGATGTTTGTGAGAAACCAAAGAGGAGTTGATTCCATGTCCATTCAAATTGAATATGCCCAAAAAGTTCTAAATGGGGGAGAAATTACGAGAGAGGAAGCCATCGAGCTCATCCATACATCCGACGAAGATACCATGCTCTTGCTTGCCATGGCCGATAAAATTCGCCGCACTTTTAATGGTGATGATGTCGATTTATGCGCCATCGTAAATGCCCGTTCTGGACGCTGTCCGGAAAACTGTAAGTTTTGTGCCCAATCAGCACATCACAACACGGGAGTAACCGAATATCCCTTCATGACAGCCGACGAAATTCTCAGCGCTGCGCGTAAAGCAAAAGAAGCGGGGGCTATCCGCTTTTCTATCGTAACCAGCGGAAGAAACACCAATAATCCAAGAGAATTCGAGCAAATCTTAGAGGCGCTTAAACGAATTAAGGAAGAATTACAACTTGAAATTTGTTGTTCCTTAGGACTTCTAACCTACGAACAGGCAGTAAAGCTTAAAGAGGTAGGTGTGACCCGTTATCACTCTAATATTGAAACGGCGCCCAGCAATTTTCCTTCCATTTGTACCACGCATTCCTTCGAAGATAAAATGTTTACCATCAACAATGCACAAAAAGCAGGTATTCGAGTATGTTCCGGGGGAATTTTAGGTCTTAACGAGAGTTTGGAGCAACGCGTCGAAATGGCCTTTGAATTAAAACGGCTAAACATAGATTCCGTTCCTTTAAATATTCTTAACCCCATTCCCAATACCCCTTTTGAAAACAATGCCCCCATTCCTCCCTTGGAGATTTTGCGAACCTTTGCCGTTTTCCGCTACATTTTACCAAAGGCCTCCATTCGTACGGCCGGCGGCAGAGAGGTAAATCTTCGTGACCTGCAAGCCTTAGCCCTAAGCGGAGGCCTAAACGGCATCATGGTAGGAAACTATCTGACAACGGCGGGACGTGCGCCGGAAGAGGATTTACAAATGATCAAGGACTTGGGCCGTACCTTTGTTGAGGTAAGATAACGATACCTTTTTTGCAGAGGGTGTTATCTTACCTCTTTTTGATGTATGTTAGATAGCATAACTCTTTA
>JBHAEC010000053.1:0-4003 GCA_041855385.1 Veillonellaceae bacterium | reverse complement strand
GAAAATAGTTACCATCATAAGCATAGCAAGCCCGGATGCACTTGGAATTACCAGGGACATAAACATGTTGATAAAGAATGTTAAAGACATTACTAAATAAGGAGCATTCATTTTGCCCAGTGGTTTAATAGCCGTATATACCAAACGGGAACTTGCACCTATGTGGTCCATATACTTTGCAAAACCGGTACATGTCATGATCATGAGTCCTAAACCGGCCACATCTTTTGCAAGCAAAATGTTGATATATTCAAACATATCAAAAAAGATAGACCCCGTAGATTTTGCCTTGGGTACGAACTCCGTTGCATATCCCATAAGATACGCCGCAACCATCATGGTAAGACCTCCGATAAGGAGCATGGTCTGTGCTTTGTACTTTTTGATAATAAAATAACCAATAACAAAAATTATCAAGGCGGCGAATAAAACATTCATATTGTCACATCCTCACTTAAAAATTATTCTTATTGCCCTGGAATTCATCCTGAATGGTCTTCAACAGTTCCGGTTTCTCTAAAATTTGCAAAACCGTAAGAGCAATCCCCTTCGCACCATTCATAATCGCATCTTCAGCGAATTGTGTTTTACCGTTATCCAGCCATTCCTGCGAGTGACTGGTAACACCGCGATCAACATATTTTACGCGAAGGCATGCTCCCGGAACTCTATAAGTAACACTGCTAAAATCGGTAGAACCTGTTGATTTGCGAGGTGGAGTAATGTCAGGAATACCGATTTTTTCTGCATTTTCCAGAAGCAAATCATTAAGGCTCTGCACATTAACCTTGTTATCGTAAGCTTTTACTTCTTGTATATCCACAGTTGCTCCGACTTGCATAGCCGCTCCTCTAGCTACGTTATATACCTTTTCTACCACCGGATCCAAAGTTTGCCTGGTTTGGGCACGAATATACCACTGTGTAGATGCAAAGTCCGGAACTATATTTGCTGCCTTTCCCCCCTCTTTAATAATGCCGTGCATGCGAACCTCTGTAGGCACATGTTCACGCAGATACTCCATGCCGTTAAAGAAAAGCAATAAGGCATCCAGTGCACTAATCCCCTTCTCCGGAGCGATAGCCGCATGAGCCGATTTACCGTGGAAATTAAAATCGATAAGATTTAAAGCCAAAGATTTCCCGTCCACCGTTGTAGAATCACTGCCATGCATCATAAAAGCCAATGCCAAATCATCAAATACGCCTTCCTTCGCCATAACAAGCTTTCCGCTGGATGTTTCCTCTGCCGGGGTGCCATATACAACGAGCGTAGCCGGTACCGTTAATACTTTTTTAAGACCAATGGCAGCCCCTAAAATAGCCGGTCCCTGCATATGATGTCCGCAGGCATGTCCCAATCCTTCTAAGGCATCATACTCACAAAGCAAGCCTATCTTAGGGCCTCCTCCGGCTACTTCGTACACTGCTTTAAAAGCCGTCTTTAAACCACATACTTCGCGCTCTACCGTAAACCCCTCTGCTTCCAGTCGATCGGTTAGGCGTTTATGCGCTTCAAACTCCACATTCCCCAGTTCCGGATGATCGAAAATAAAATCCGCCAATCCTTTTAGCTCGCTGCGTAAGGACTCGATTTCGACCAATAATCGCTCTTCCATAGTTGCTCCTCCCTTACTATTGTTTCATAATGTGAAACGCTGTTTCAGTGTTGCCCTGAAAGAAAAAGATATAGAAGCCTATATCTTTTTACTCGTGCTTTCATGATACTATTTTCCATAGTATTTGACAACAAAAAAATTCATTTAACTAATCTTTATCATGAGTTTTTTTCATAACCCATTTGTTCAGATATGCGTTGTCCTGCCTTTACCAACACCTTGGAATAAATAGCTACATTTTCATCATTATATTCCCGAATAGGGCCTGAAATAGCGAGTGCGGCAACTAATTTCTGTCGATAGTTTAGCAACGGAACTGCAATGGAACCCGCATCAGCCACCCGCTCTCCTCTGGTCAAAATATATCCTTGCTTATCCAGCATCTCTTTTTCCGCTTTTCCTTCTTCGCTGAGAAATGCTTTAAATACCTTTCCCGCAGCTCCCTGGAAAACAGGATATACGGAACCGATGCGCATCACACTGCGAAGAGGTTGCTGCGACTGTACTCTTTCAATACACACGCGACAGTCTCCGTCTGCAATAAACAAGTTGACCGACTGATTAACTTTTCCCTGCACCTCAATCATATAGGGATGTGCTAAAGCCCTGATATCCATGCTTTCCAAAAACCCTTTAGACAATGGTAATGTTGCCCATCCCAAACGGTATAGCGCCGTATTTTCATCAAAATAAACATAATTGTACTTTTCAAGTGTTTTTAATATTCGATATGCCGTTGCCTTGGGCAAATCAAGAGCCCGTGCAATATCACTTACACCGAGCGGTTGTTTACTTCCCGCCAAATAATTAAGCACATGAATCGCCTTTTCCAGTGAGTGAATCATCTTATCTCCTACCTATCTTTCCCAAAGAGTATCTTCACGTAATGATATACTTCTTTGTGAATATCCTCTAGGGGACGCATATTTCCCTCATGAACACAATTAATGCGTACCCACTGATACCTCTCTACCAATTCCTCATACGCATCATGACAAGCCTTAAGATACTCTCTGTTTTTTTCATGAATATCTCCCGTCATACCACCGGTTTTTCCTTGCCTCTTTTCCATAAGCCGATCAGCCATCTCCATAGGAACATCCAAAAGGCATACTAAATCAGGTCTCGGCAAACCGAACTTATCAAACTCAAGATCCTCCAACCAAGACAAGAATGTTTCCCTCTCCAAGGCATCTTTATATTTTACCATTTGGTGCACCATATTTGATGTAGTATAGCGATCCGCCAATACAATCCCGCCCTCATCATAAAAAGTCTTCCATTTCATGCGAAACGAAGCATATCGATCGGCTGCATAAAAGGTGCTGGCCACATAGGGACTGACGTCTCCGGCCTCCTTACCGAATTCTCCTGCCAAATACATTTTAACCAAAGCTGAACTGGGGCTGCCATAATCGGGAAAACTAACCGCCATAACCTGATACCCTTCTTTTTCTAAGCGTTCTTTTAGAATTTGCGTCTGCGTAGCCTTACCGCTTCCGTCTCCCCCTTCTAGAATAACCAAGGTTCCCATATATATCTCCTTTATTCGACAATGACCAGTATTGTATCTAACTGCATATCCGATGCACCATTAGGCATATAACCGAGTTCTTTGCGGTGCTTCAAATAAGCAATCACTTCTTCCGTAATCCGTTCACCCATTGCCAAGCAAGGAATTCCCGGCGGATAATAACTGATACTTTCCCCCGAAACAGCTCCCTTTGCCTCTGCAAGAGGTATTCTTATTTTCCTTCTCCTAAAAGCCTCTCTGGGAGAAAGCACTACATCCGGATTAGGGAGAGCTAACAGAGAATTTTTATTCTGCTCCCCCGAAGCAGTTTCTGCGAAAGTATCGCTAATATGCTGTATCGCACTTAGTACGGCATGAATACTGTCTTCCGTGTCTCCAATAGTGAGAAGTAAGAGCACATGATTACCATGCACGAGTTCTACTTCAATTTTATTGCGACGAAGTTGCTCTTCCGCCTCTAGACCCGTTATCCCCAGTCCGCTCACATCAACTAGTATCTTTGTAGGATCAAAGGGAAGAGCCTTTCCTTCTATAACAGGAATATCGGCCTCTTCCAGTACGGCGATACCTGGAAGTCTTGACAACATTTGCCTAAGCTGTTTTGCCAAATCGATGACTTTATCCATCAGTCCCTTTCCCTCTATCGCCATTTGTTGCCGAGCCATGTCTAAGGAAGCCAATAAAATATAGTTCGGACTCGTACTCTGGAGCATCTGATAAACTTGTTTTACTCTTTGTATGTCTACCCGACGTCCCTGTACGTGAAGCATGGATGTTTGCGTCAGAGATCCCAATAGCTTATGCGTACTTTGAGCCACCATATCTGCCCCAAGCTTCAATGCCTCTTCCGG
>JBHAEC010000052.1:0-3469 GCA_041855385.1 Veillonellaceae bacterium | reverse complement strand
TGCCTTCATGGTGGCACCGGCTATGACAGCAGCACTTTGGGTACGGACTATGTCTGGGAGGATCTGCTTCAGCATCTTAATCGGGGCCGTCGGTTCAAGTGTGGGTACCGTTTCCGCCATCGCTCTGGATACTTCTCTGGCAGGAATGATAGCGACTATTTTAGGCGCTTTATTTATACTTTCTCTCTTAAAATATCGACTTTTTAATTATCGAAAGGCAATGTGAGAGTTACACTTGATATTCCATGCTTTCCATCTGTGATATACTTAAACTAGTACATCAGGAGGAACCTCATGGAATATCTTATCAATGGATTTATTATCGGACTCGCATATCTTGCTCCCATCGGAGCGCAAAATATATATGTTATAAATGCGGCGCTAAAAAATACAATAATGCAAAGCTTGTGGACTGTAGCGATCGTCACTTTTTTTGATATAACTTTAGCACTGGGCTGTTTTTATGGCATCGGACACCTTATCTCTACATACGCCTTTTTAAAACCGGCCATCATCGGAGTGGGAAGCATATTACTTCTCTATATAGCCTATGGCCTAATTACCTCCGCCCCTCCGGATTTAAAAACCGCCGGTCAAACCTTCTCTACAAAAGAAGTATTCATTGTTTCTATTGTTGTTACCTGGTTCAATCCACAGGCACTCATTGACGGAACCATGATGCTTGGTGCTTTTCAAGCGGTCTTGCCGGAGAAATGGCACACACATTTTATATCCGGGGTACTCCTGGCCTCCCTATGTTGGTTTACAGGTTTGACCACCGTTACACGGGTCTTCTCCAGATTTATTACTCCCCGCATACTGCATCGCATCAACCAACTCTGCGGGCTTATTATAGCAGGCTATGCCCTGTCTTTAGGCTACAAACTATTAACGTGAGACTGTTTAAAAAAAAGCTCAAAAGGAACTTTCTGCAAATTCCTTTTGAGCCTTATATACACTATGGAGCCGACAATAGGACTTGAACCTACGACCTACTCATTACGAATGAGCCGCTCTACCAACTGAGCTATGCCGGCATGTGACAAGTTCATTTTAGTGTACTCCCTTGTCATTGTCAATATTTTTTAGTAAAACCAAGACGCCGCCTCTCGTTACTTGAAAGGCGGCCTTATTTATTCTTCAAGAACTACTTAAACAGCCTAAAAATACACGCGAGGAACCCGATCGGTAAAACAACAGAATATTTCATATGGGATTGTCCCTGCGATCTCTGCCAATTCCTCAATATAAATTTGTTTATCTCCCTGTTTCCCGATGAGAACTACCTCGTCTCCCAGAGCAAGAGGAATATGTTTTGGCACTTTTACCATGATTTGATCCATACATACACGTCCCACGATGGGGCAACGCTCACCACCGATGAGAACGACCCCTTTATTGGACAAGAGGCGCGGATATCCGTCCCCGTAGCCTATGGGAATGGTGGCAATAATTTCATCTTCCCGGCATATATATGTGTGCCCATAACTTACCGCTTCACCGGCTTTAAGGTGTTGTATATGGATAACTTCGCTTTTAAGAGATAGCACCGGCTTGATCTCTTCTTGTTCTAAAGGCCTGCGAAAAGGACTTACGCCATAGAGGATAATGCCCGGTCTCACCACATTAAACTGACTTTCCGGAATTGATAACGCGCCTGCACTGTTGTTCATGGAGTAACTATACGCCTCCTTGCGATGCGCTCTAATCTCTTCCATCATAGACTTAAAGCAATCGATTTGTTTATAGGCCGATGTTTTATCTTCTGCATCAGCACTATGCATGTGGGAAAAGAACCCCTCTACCGCCAAATGATCATATTTGTCCATCTTTTCCAGAAAGGTCAATGCCTGTTCCGGCAAAATCCCTATCCGGTGCATCCCCGTATCCACGGCAACCATGCAAGAGATTGTCTTGTTATACATCTTAGCCACCGCATTAAGAGCCTCCAGGTCGGTAGAGTCACAAATGGCGGGAATACAATCCGTATCTGCAATTAAAATAAAAGATTGCGGTAGCGTAAGACCTAAAATATAAATAGGTAACGTTATTCCCGCTTGTCGAATGGGAACCGCTTCCTCCGGCATGGCTACCGCCAAAGATTCATATCCTTCTTCCTTAGCAATACGAGAGAATGTAACAACCCCATGTCCGTAAGCATTTGCTTTCACTACGGCGGTTGTTCTCGTCCCCGCATTAAGGGAGTCTCTGATGTATCTAAAGTTTTTTCTTGCTTGCTCTGTATCTATTTCTATTCTTGTGGGACGCACAATATTTCACCTTTCTACAACTATTTCTTTTATTTTATACCTTCCCGCCGGATAATTCAATTCAGATTATGGGAGATATATTTCCCTTTTTTATTATAATTATTCCGACTATTTATTTGCTTATTTTTATGAATCTATGAGATAATATTTCCCGGAACGTTTTTAAGAAGGAGGTAAAAATGAAACAATTTTTAACCAAAAAGCTGGCACTTGTAGCAATCGCCGCCACTACATTCACACTGGCGTATCAATCAGCAGATGCAGCATTTTACAAAGAATATCCTGCTTTTAAAAGTAATAATAAACCTTTCAACGCACGAATGGCATCCTATGAAGAAATGGTGGCCTACCGCAAGGACTTAAATACATACCTCAAAAATATCGACAGGGAAATCGCCAAGTTGGAGAGTAAAAGGGAAGAAGCCATTGCCACTTACAATGGAGTTGCCAGCGAGTTCAACAGTGACGACTTTTTCCACAAGGAAAGAATCGGTCTTTATAAAGAAAGAAAAATTAAAAGAGGGCAACGCATCGTTATTATTTCGGAAGAAGACGATGACGACGACTTCTTTGGAAGAGACTATTACGGAACATCAAAATCAGAGAACGATTGGGAGAAAATGTTTTTAGAAAAACTACTGGAAGAATTTGATTCCAAGCGTAAATTTTAATCGACACTCCTACTCTCATAAAAAGGATTAGCCTTGAGACATATCTCAAGGCTAATCCTTTTTTCTGATTGGTTTTACTAAAACTCTTAGATCTGATCTTGCCGAATAGCACCAACTTTTTTAATACTGTTAATCGTATTCTTATCCAGTTTTTTTACCAACATAATAGCTAAACGGATCGCCGATTCCATATCTTCTATAGCACAATAATTGTTAGGGCTGTGGATGTAGCGACAAGGGACACTTAACACTAACGTTGGAATACCTCCCATGGTAAGGCTGATCTTCCCCGCATTGGTACCCCCTCCACGTCGCACTGCTTCTTGAAACGGAATCTCTTCTTTTTGTGCTGTCTCTCTGGCAATCTGCGCAAAGACCGGATTCGTGATGTATGAGCTATCGCCCAGCCTCAACTGTACACCTTTTTTCATGCTCCCCTGTGCCACCGCAGAGGATACAAAAAAGTCATCACAGGGAGCCCCTTCAAAAACGATAGCTATATCCGGATTTATCCTTCTTGTTGCTACT
>JBHAEC010000051.1:0-15051 GCA_041855385.1 Veillonellaceae bacterium | reverse complement strand
CATGAAAAAAGACTTGACGATACCGCTATACCATCAAGCCCTTTATGTCAGAGCTATTTGATACAGCCCTACGCAATATATTAATCTCTTCGGCCTCCGCGACCTCCTCGTTTTGACTCGGTATTACGCCTTAAGTCAGCCAAACGTTCATCACTGTCTTTTAAAAACCGACTAATCTTATCCTCTAAGGAGCCTCCGGACGATTTTGCACCAAATCCGCCCTTATGACCGTCAAAACGGGAATTTCGTTCCGGCTTCCAGGGCTCTTTGCCCTCTCTCACAAATTCCTTCTTATATACTTTGTCTCCGGACATGTCCTGCACCGACTTAGGTTGTGTTTGCTTAATGGAAAGACTTACTTTTCCCTTGTCATCAATGCCAAGCACTTTTACTTTTACTTGATCCTGCACCTTCAGGAAATCGTTGATATCGCTTACATATTCGTTTGCCACCTCAGAAATATGTACCAATCCGACTTGTTTTTCCCCAAGGTCAACAAATGCGCCAAACTTTGTAATTCCCGTTATTGTGCCTTCTAAAACACTTCCTACTTCAATTGCCATGCTTCCCAGACATCCTCCAGTCCATCGTAACAACGCTCTCTAAAAACCCTAAACTACTTGCAATTACTAGGATTTTACATGTACCTGTCCATTATACCCACGAGAGAAAAGGCTTGTCAAATATTATTTAACATAAGGAACCTCTCCGGGCTTAACCAATCCGAGCTCATCACGTGCTACTTTTTCGATTGCCTCCGGCGACTTTAGTTCTTCTACTTGCTTTTCCAGCAGACCGTTCTTTTCCCTAAGTTGCTCTATTTCCGTTTCCAATTTTTTTGTTTCGGAATACACTTGGTAGTACTTATATGCTTGAATGGCAAAAATTACAAGGAAAAAAGAAACCATTAAAAGAATTACTTTCTTCGCTCCTTTATTTACTTTTTTTCTCCTTCGCCTAACCTGTTCTTCCATATACGGCTATCCTCTTTTACATTGGCCAGCTGCCAAGCTTCTCCTATTTATCAACCAACCTGCGCTTATCCTCATATGCCTTTACAAGCTGCCAAAAGTCTTCTGTTGCTATGACAATCATTCCCATATCTTCAAATATTAAGTGTTCAATAACAGTATTTTGTCGACCTATTTCAAGGGAAATAATATTCCCGGAGAAGGTGCGGCTTTCCTTTCCTCCCACCACTTCTTCTACCAGGCTATATACAATATCTCCGAAAGAAGGCATCTCTCCGGCAAAAAATTCCTCTAAAAGGTCATAAGGTTTCTGAAACTTCATGGAAAATCCGGTAATTTTGCCATTCTCCTTGATATCCACCATCTTATAAGCGATGCTCATATGCTATCCTACCCTTCTTTGCCTATCTCTTTTGTACGGGAAATGCTGTTGTTATTTTTCCTGTTTTACTGTCTGTGTAAAAGTTAATCTCAATCCCCTCTTTAGTCAAACCCATATATAGGGATTCGGTTTTCTTTTCTTTATGCATATACGCATAGTTTATAGCATCCACAACCTGCTGTGGAGTCCAATTTTTCGGGAAGAAAGTAGAGTATCCGTTATTTCCCTCTTTCACCTTATCTCCGATGTAGACCTTCCCCCGGTATATCCCCTGTGAATCGGGAGCAGATCTCGAGTTTTCTTCTACCCTGGCTTTTGCCGCTTTCATCCCTTCATAGTGATAGCCTACCACTTTGTTCTTTTTGTTAATCTCTCCGTAAAATATGTGTTCCAGCGCAGAGTGAGAAAAATTGTCCGTATTTTTCAAATCCGCAATAGTAATTTCCTTTTCTTGCTTATCCGAAGTAGTCGTGTATTGTGATACAACAGGCTTGGTGCTTTCCCCTCCAAAAAGGCTCCCACACCCCAGAATCGACACAGCCATCAGTAACCCTAACATAAATACCAACGCTCTTTTCATACTTTTCCTCCTCCATTATCTGTGTACTCCTAATTATAACAATCCCCCCGTATATTTTCCATAAATATTTGTAGTCGCTTTTATACCTCAATATATTACATCAGGAATATCTACGCGCCTATGCTAAATTTACTCCACAGCCAAATAGCTATTTATCTACCGTTTCCTGTTTTTTAATGCTATAATGGTAAAACACCGTAAAAATACAATAAATGAAATGTAGAGGAGGATGTTTATGTCAGTAAAATTACGAAAAGTAGCTACTATGCCGATCCTGTGTTCTTATTTTCCGCAGAACTCTGTATTTGCGTAAAATAAGCATTGGCCATTCATTGATAGTAGAATTTGGTTTCTGCAAAACACCCTATTTTCTGCCTAATTTTTGACGAATTTTTGACGAACGGGTAATATTTTGGTATAATAGTTATGGCGAGTTCCCCTCGTCGTATTGTTGACAACGGTGTCACGGTTTTGTTTCCACCGTGGCACTAAAAAAACTAAGGACTGCTAATTGCAGTCCTTTGCAAAATAAAAAAGAGCCTGCAAGGAGCAGGCTCTTTATTTTATGACAAGTACCCCTTGTCAAGGGAGATATCGGATCACCTCCGGGCAATAGCTATGCCCCCAGCAACAACAAATAGCCACTTATATAGTTCTTTTTGCCGATTAAGGCGTGTTTGCTGTCTCTTGACTTCCTTTGTGTACTGACTTAAATAATTGTTCGTTTCGTTCAAGGAGTTTTGTAGCTTCACTGTTTCCGCTTCGGCTTTCTTCAATTCTTCTTCCTGTTTCTTCAAGATGTCTTTCAATTTGGTTAGTTCGGATTGTTGCAAGCTGATTATATTCTGTGCTTCGGTCAATGGAATGTCCGATACTTTGAGTATGGCCAATGCTTTGTTGTTGTTGCTCTCTAATTCGTTCCAAACTTCTATCGGTACTTGTATCGTCTGTGCGGAAGTAGCTTGCCCAAACAAGACAAGCCACGATAAAAGCAACAATAGCCACAATGCCGTATTTTTGAATATATTTGTCATTCATAGTACCCCCTAATTGATTAATTTATACACGCTACCGCTATTAATCACATACGCCACTAGAGATAGTGTAAGCAATGCAACGATTAACACAACATTTCTTTTCATAATGAACACCTCTAATTAATAATCTGTAATCCCTCTAGCTACTGCCATCATTAATTCTTCTAAATGATTGGTAAGAATATATAAATCGTCTGTGTTGTCAATGAATGCTAATTCAACTAATACGGCTACTGCATCTGTTGCATTTAATACATATAAATCATTTCGTAACTTTACCCCCCTGTCAATAGTATTTGGGACGTTATTAATGATTTGGGATTGAATACAATTAGCTAATCGCAAACCCCTATCAGATTTATATAATGTTTCGGTACCACGTGCTACGGAATTAAATGCATTGCAATGAATAGAAACAAACAAATCCGCATCAAATGCGTTAGATTCTTCACAAATTTCACTCAAACTATCAGATTGTAATACTTTACATTCTAACCCGGCTTGATGTAAATATTTCTCCAACAATAAACCGGCTTGATAATTAATGTCCGACTCTCTATGTCCAGTCATTGGATTTACCGCCCCACAATCAGGTATCCCATTTGGAGCATGTCCTGGATTAATAAATACTTTCAAATTATTCACCATCCTTTTCTTCAAATGCATCCGGAATATTATTTTTGTTCTTGTCGACCCACAATTTCCCCATTTTCTCGATCATGCTCACAGCAGACGCTCCGATAACAATCGGAATAAAAACTTCTAATCTCATCATGCTTTTGAACGATAAATCAGGTTCATATTTTAAATATACCGATTGTAATATTAAAACGAGGTATAGTATACAAGTAAAAATCATAATATATCCAAATGTTCTGATAAATGATAAAGGACTACCAATCAATTTGAACGGTAGTCCTTTCACATAACGTATTAAATTTTTAAGCTTTGTACCCACGATGATCCCTACACTCCTGTTTTAATTCATCAATACGATGATGCGCAGACCTTGCGCTTTCAGATACTTTGGCAAGCTCTTGTGCCAATCCTCTTCTATCCGCTTTTGATTCCTCAATTTCCACAATTAAGCCTTTTAACTCTTCTTTAATGGCGTACAAGACCTCTTTAATCGGCTTTAGGCCAAGAGTGTTAAGCCACGCTCCAAGCACCCCTACAACGCTTAGAAACGCTAAAATAATGCCCAAAACTGTACCTATAAGGTTTAAATCTAAAATCATTGAATTATCGCTTTCCCAAGCGCCTTTCTAGCAATGTTCGCTTGTATCATCTTTAACTTATCAATTTTTTCTCTTTTCTCTTCTGGGCTATATTTTTTGCTAGCCCTAATCGCTTTCATTGTTTTATTCGTATTACGAAGTGCTTCATACGCATTTTTAAGCTTTCCATATTCCTTTGCGTTAAAACCTTCTGGCTTTTCGCCAGTTAGTTTATATGCATTAAAAAGCTTTTCTTGTTCTGTAAACTCATCATATACACGCTGTACACTATCACTTGTTTTATACGGCGTAACAACAAACTTTCTGATACCAATTTCTTCATTCCATTTTTTTGCCGGTCTATGATCGTCATAATCTAGTGCTCTATCGATTAGTTCTGTTCCGATTGTAGCAAGTCCACCGCCAACACCACGAATAGTATTATCTACAATATACGGAGATACTCCAATCATAGCGCCTACGCCTCTAGCAGTTGCCGAAGTGTTAGGACCATATTGTAGTTTTGGTGGAAGATTCGATTGATTAGATGGGACAATATCACGATTCATAAAGAAAGAGTGATTACTTAAAGCTTCAAAGATTGGTAAAAGCCCGGTAGGAATAACACTAGGGGACACTACATCCGCTAATTTAGCACCAAATCCTTTAAATCCTACGCCATTCACTCCTTTTTCTTTATCATATGCCCATTGCATCATGCGCTCGACACTAGACCCAAACAAAATCCCCATTTCAAAAGGCTTGGGTATTTTATACAAAACGTCTTTGCCGGGCACTATCCAATATATATCTTTCTCCCATTGTGGTAATTCTTGATACCTAGGATCATCCTTATTAAGATTCCATAAAGTGTAAGAGGCTAATCCAACAAGGACTGCTTTTACTGCCATATCTTTCGGATTCTCAATGAACGCACGAAACAGCTTATCTGTCCCTTGTATGCTTGCATTAAAAAAAGCAGTTATTTTGTTGAATCCTTTGGTGGATCGTCCAATTCGTGAAAAATCTAGCGTTAAATCTCTAGTTTCAAGTGCAGCCTGTGCACTGCTTACGACTTCTCTCTCACGCCCAAATAATCGATTTCCTATGCCCGTATAACCTTCCTTAGCATTCGCAAATTCACCTAAACGAGTACTTGCTTCCACCGCTTCCGATAATGCACGAAGAACCTCAATCGGATTGCGCGCTACCATACTTAGCACATTACGGCTTTTTAGCATACTTTGCACTTGTCCTTGTAGATAATTTCTATCCATGGCCACAAGCGCAGAATGTGCGGCACCGCTTTTCATATACTCTTGATAGAGCGCATCTTTTTTAAGGTACGACATTAACCCTTTCATATTATCGTAAACGGGGATAAATCCGCGCTTGGAAAAAAGCATTGCAGAAATAGTATCACGAGTAAAGTTACTGATTGAGAACTCTGGAGTAAGCGTAGCGCCGGCACGAAGCCACGAAGCCATTGGTTGAAGAAGTTTAACAAACAAGTTAGCATCGTGTTCATTCATCATTTTAAGCGTTTTATAAAGAGTAGGTGTCGTTTCAAATACACGCTTTACGCCATTATCATATACATAAAACGTATTATCTAGTGCTTTTGCGCTCCCTGTTACCTCTTCTACTAACCCCCCTACGCCATCCCGCTCTGCAAGTTTGACAAGTTTCTTTCCTACCTTATTCCGCTCAATAGATCGTGTAATGGCAAAAGTATTCTTGATGATACTTTCAAGAGGGTCAATAATATCCCTTGTGCTACCTTTCATCTTCTTAATAGGCGCTTTTACATTGATAAAGCTCCCAGTGCTACCGCCGAAGCTATGTTCAATATCGCCAATTTCCCGGAAGAAAGGCACATAATTAGGATATTTATCTACCATCGCTTGATAGGCTTCTGAAGAGATTAAGCCTTCATCTGTTAGGCTCTTAAGCAAGTGTTTCTGATAAGAGATTAACTCTTTTTGGGCCGTTTTGATGATGCGGTTATTCTCATAGGCTTTCACAGTTTCCATTGCGTCTTTTAGAGAGAAGGTAGTTTTAATAGCTTCATTAGGGTTAAGTTTGTTCCATTTATGAATATCAACCTCACGAAGTGCCACCATATAGGCAGACAGGTCTTTATGTAACTTTTCAGGAACTTTCCCTAAAATCTCTTTAAACGATTTAATGCCATGTGATTGGTCTCCAAATTCGAGTAGCGCTTCCGCTTTACCTACCCAACCGCGAGAAATCCACGCTTGCTTAAATACACTATCTTCAAAAGCAATCTTTTCGCCTGTGATAGCTTCAATCGATTTCTCTAATTGCGATAGAGGGTGTAATTCATCTACTACATGGGTATAAATATCATGGGATAAATCTTTCACAGATTCAATAAAGTTACCATTTTTAAACTTACTAAACTTGCCTTCTCGCTCAAAGGAAATGGACCCTTTCACGCGATCGTGAGCAGATTGTCGATACCATTGATGTAACGGTCTACTCAACTTCTCTACACGGCTTTTCAATGCTTTATCGCTACTAATGGTATTCTCAAAACGCTCATAAAAAGAAGGATATTCAGCTTTTGCTCTAGCCCTATTCGTAGTATAATCTCTGAAAAACTCCGCAAAGCCTTCTTTAAGTAACCCTTTAGTGTCTAACCCAGAATACGCATCGCCAAAGCGCTTATCTACGTTTAGCAAGAGTTCGTTTGCGCCTATTCCGTCTTGCGCACCACTAAAGTTATAACGCTTGTCGATGTAATGACCTAGTTCATGCGCTACTGTTTCAAAGTCGCCATAGTCCTTAATGCGAACAACATTCGCTCTTCCGTCATGCCAGCCACGAACACCTTTTTTACCAATGCGACCATGTTTTAAAGCGACATCGCCTTCATCGATGATTTTATATAACTCTTGACGAGTTACAGGTCTTTCTTGCGTGAGGTTTTCAGGGCCTTCTTGATATCTATAAGGACTTTTAGGGTTATCAGAGAAATACTCCTTGACAGGCCCTTTCTCTTCTGGTATGTTTAAGTTGCCAGATGGGTGGAGTTTGGTATCGGACGGAGAAACCCTATCACTGGACGGCGTCCGTGGATACCCAGACAAGTCGCCCTCATATTGCTTCTTAATAAAATTGCTGACTTCCATTAATTTGGAGTCAGCTTTTTCTATTACAGAAGCCATACGATTTATAGCCTTTTTGCTTTTTCCATCGAGCTCTTTTGTGGCGTATGATGTGATTATTTTTCCTACCTCACCCTTATTCGTGCTGACAATTAATTCATGAGTAACATTGTTTTTGCCTTTCCAATAAGAAATATAAGCTATATTGCCGTTGGCTTGTTTTAATTTAACGTCTGGATGAGCTATAGTTTCATCAATAAGTGACATGGCGAATGTTCTAAGTACATGAGGCCCATTTACAACTCCTTGTGTTCCTTCCGCTAAATGTTTTATTAATCCATTTATTTGTTCCGTATTATTTTCATCAAAAACAAATTTCACTATATTGCCCTGCGAATCTTTTACGCCCTCTTTTAAAGCAGCTGTCCTTTCTTTCACATAATCATATCGCTCTTTTGCAGACATCTTTTCTACTTTTTGGAAAAATACTTCATCTAAAGCTCTAGGCTCTGGCACAATTTCGCCTGTGCGTAATTTTTCACTTAAAATAGTTTTGTCAATATGTTCTGTTGCATTCAAATCCGCTATGGGCTCTTTAGCAAACTCAATTTCTTTAGGCTCTACAGGTTCAAATTTAGGCTGTTCTACTACCTTACCTTGAACCTTACGACCTAACACCTGCTCTACATACTCATTTACAGAAGGATATTTACCATTTGCCGACAAGTCCCCTTCCGCATTAATGCGTGTATTAGGGTCAAACAAATACTTCCCTTTGTGCATTTGCCTACCATATTCTTCACCTGCATAGATAGCAGCAGCGACCGCCCGCTCGTTACCGCCAAACTCTTTATACAAGCGGTCAATATACGCACGTGCCACAATATCCTGGTTATGGGGTGTCATGGGGGCTGTTCTATCACCTAGAACACGCTCCGCTTCGGCGGCCCACGTCTCCGGCATCCACTGGATATTACCTTTTGCTCCGCTATCAGCGTTTACCGCCTCGAAGTTACCGCCACTCTCCTGTTCTACGATTTTCTCGTATAGAGCGGCTGAGCCGGATTTAGTAGCGACGAAATCCTGCGTATCTAGCATAGAATCGTCTATCGGGCGGAAGGTGTTATTGGCTTTCTCTTTAAATTCAGCAAAATACTCTTTCGCACTGCCTATCTTTCGTGAGATAGGCTCTTTTATTTTGTTGGGGGTAACCTCTTTAATCCCTTTCGCCGTGCCGTGAATCATCGCACCGGGTAAAAATACGTTATCCCATACATTAAATGGATTATCTACCAGGTTTTGACCAAACGTCTTAGGGTCTTCATATAACCGCTGTATAGGGTCAATAACCGGGTCAATGAGCGTATGTTTGGCTGTATCGCGTATCGGTGAATCGCTACCGCTTTCTACCGCTTGACCGTAACTCTGTACCGTACCATCAAACACCATAGGCGCGGCCAGAATACCCGCACCGGCACGAACGGGAGCAGGAACACCGGGTGTAATCGCAAGATACCCGGCAGGCTTACCCACAGATTCGTTATACAGGTTCATCTTGGCCCGTTGGTACCCATCCGTATGGTGTCCGGTTAAAAAATTATCTGCGTCAAGGTCTTCGCCCTGCTGATACGCTCGCATGGCCTGCTCCGCTGAACCTTTTAACTCTTTTCCGTACGCATCAAAGGCGTTGCTTACGTTGCCCGCCCACCCAGTCATGGTATCGGCCATGTTAGATACGGTCGTTTGCATTTGTCGTTTTGCCGATTCCCAAAATCCAGGTTTTTTTTCAGCCAAATCCTCAAATCCGGTCTTACCGATAACGGCAGGGTCGAACGCAGGTTTTACGCCTTGGTAACCCCGTAAATCCTCAAATCCGGTTTTTCCGATAGCCATAGGGCTAGTGGGGGCCTTAGCCCCCCGTAAATCCTCAAATCCTTGATTCATTTACCACACCCAACTTTCATAACGTTCTAATCCGTTTGCCCGTAATCCCTCTTTAATCTCTTCCGGTGACCACCCGGCCGCACGGAGCTCATTAATGCGTTGACCTACCTTGTCTGTCTGCGGAGACGTACCCTGCGTAGCCGGTTGTTGACTGGTTAGTAGTGCACGGTACTCCGCATATTGTGGGGTAGACATAATCTCTTCATTCGACATACCGTCTTTTTGCATACGTGCAAAATCTGCCTGGTACGCCCTAAGAATTTGTGCGTTATATCCACTAGTGCCGGTAGTGTAATTCGGTTCCGTACCCGGAACGATCCTACCGTTTCGAATATCATACAACCCTCCTCTTGTCTCAATGTAGTTATCCTTGAGACTACCTGGTTTAGCGTAATTGCCGACCGTCTGCACTTGCCCCGTGTTGCCGTCAAAGGCGAGTAAATCGCCGTTCGGTTGAGAGTCAAATTTGAGGTTCGGTTTAGTTAGGCTAGCCAGTGTGTTAAGGTTATTCATATCAATACCTGGCAATCCGGCTTGTTGTGCCAGGTAGTTATACCTAGCGACTGCCGGTGCCATTCCCTTTACCTTAGCCGTGTTATATCCATCAACAACAGTATTGCCTTCTCTGTCTTGCGTAAACACTACCTGATTTAGTATCGATTGCCTCATTGGCTCCAGTACATCATCCTGGTACTTTCGGAGAGCCGCATTATATTGTGTGGCCATCTCCTGCTCAAGCTTGGCGTCTATGGTCGCTTTCGCCTGCTCATGGGTAAACCCCTTCCGGACAAGCTGTACATAATCTGCACCTAATCCGGATTTTACTTGTTGTCGCATTGCCTCTTTATCCGGAAGGCCCGGCAACGCTGATTGCTCATCGGAACGGCCTACCGGTTGGGTAAAAGGCTGATACTGCCCCTGCCATAAATTCATGGCGTTCGTCTGCATAGGGGCCGTTTGCGGTGCAGTAGCTGCGGCCGTAGGTTGTGTCACCTGTACCCGTTGCGGTCTAGTCTGCTGATACATGCCCCATAAATCCATTTGTCTACTTGGCGTTGCTTGTAGTAACGCCTGGTTCACTTGCGGTTGTTGCCCGGATTGTGCCATCGGCACAGGTTGGTGTCCTCCGTACATGACATCCGCGTACGACTTCGCCGCATCTATGTCCTCCAGTTCGGCTAACCGTTTACCGCCCCATAATCCAGCTAGTCTGCCAGCCTCTTGCCAAGGGTCGTAGTCTTGTAAGTAAATCGGCATATATTACTCCTCTCTCAACAACGCGATTAATTCTGCTTTCTTTGGCCTTGATTTGTACGTCAAACCGCGGTAATCTGCCATGTTTTTTAACTCTGCGATAGTTAGCTCCTCTAAATCTGTTTCTTCTGAAATGGGGCTAAATTCTGCGTTTTTAACCATATCCTCCTCGGTTAGTCCTTCTACCAAGATACCATTAGCAAAGAAATTGTTGACTCCGGTTACTAGCAATTCGTACACCGGCTCAATTCGGCCCGTGTCTTGTTTGCTATCTACCGAGGTCCACCCGTCAACGGTTAAAATTTCCCCTCCTGGCATTACATCCCGGATTGGTTTACTCCCATCCGGCGTGAATACCGTTTGTGTAGCCGTCGTCTCTACGGTAAATCGTCCTGCCACAA
Organism: Veillonellaceae bacterium; assembly: GCA_041855385.1. GTDB lineage: Bacteria > Bacillota > Negativicutes > Veillonellales > Veillonellaceae > JBHAEC01. The sequence goes on along the minus strand of JBHAEC010000051.1, from coordinate 4,134 downwards.
GTTCTATGATTGGCTGTTCGCCCATCTCTTTTACTTCCGTCACACGTTCCATAGCCCCAAACGCTACCACTTCATCTCCAGGTTGCAACTCTGTAATTAGTACCGCGCCTTGTGGCGTCGCCACCGCTGTATTTTTTGTAAAGCACGCTAAATATCCACCTAATCCTGACATAAGACCTCCAAAGAACCCGCCGCTGCCTTGCCGAACAACCGTTTGCCCCGGAGTGGCTACACTATACCGTTGATTACTCATTTGTTGTAACAGGTTGGCTGTTGGCGCATTTTGCCCTGTCGCCATAGCTAAATACTGCATTGGTTGGTTCGTGGCCGCCTCTTGTGCGGTTGCTGCCGTTCCAATCGGAGCCATACCCATTTGTTGGTACTGGTTAGCCAACTGCGACAACGTGGAGATACCCTGTACTCCGTTGTTGTAGCTTTGGTTAGCCATATCCGTACCCTGGCCGATACCTGCTAACTGGTTTCTGTATTGACTATCCCACAATCCCGCTTGACCGTTAATGCCTGCCAGTTGCGACTGATACGCTTGGTTCGCCAAACCACTAGCTACCTGCATATCATTACTAAACTGTCCGGCTAATGTGTTGGCGGCGTTACGGGATATATCATTGAAAGCACTATCCGCTTGAGAGGAATTAATAATCCCCCGTCCGGCTAACCCGGATAGTGTGTGCCCTACCGTTCTATCTAAATCACTTTGTAGGGCTTGTTGCCGAGCGGCAGCATACGAGGAAGGGAGATTGCCGCTCCACAAGTCATTCATCCGAGAGACGTTATCCTTCATGGCCACGTCATATGACTGCATGAGGTGCTTGTTCCCTTCGTTCATCTGCTCCATGCTAGATCCAAGCATACCGGAATATGCTGCGTTGGCGTCGGCGTTGTTCGCCGTTTGTGCTTGTGCTTGCGGAATCAGCCCTTCCACTAAGCTGTTCGCTTTAGTCGTTTGCGCCTGTGCCGAATTATATAAATCCTGCCAGCTCGGGTCAGGCACTACCTGTTGCCCTGTAAGGGCTCCACTGGCCATAGTTAACAACTGTTCTGCTACCGGTCTAGTAGCCTGTGTCCATTTTAGCTGTTCCTGCAGTAACTGCTTTTCTTCTTCCGTTGCTGCCGGCACATTGGCCTGGGTGGTTTGCGTAGACCCCTTTTTACCACCAAATCGTTGTAAGTCTAAGGTAAACATGTATCTCCTTTCTATCGTAAATTATCTACCGTACCGATGAGCACGTGATAGGTTCGGCCGTCTTCCTCAAAATCGTAATCCGCCAGGTGTGTCATGCGCCATTTCCGGATATGAAATTTAGGGTCGCGGGCTGTATAGGTGAGGATATTCGTAAGCCCATTTAACCACATAACTTTTTTAATGTAATCAACCATGCCGCTAACCATGCCATAGGTTTGTTTCATGCGAAAATACCGTTCGCTGTTAAACTCGAATATATCCCAAAAGAGAAACCCGGTTCCTGGGAAAAATTTAAAATAGGTATTTAGCTCATCTTTCAGCCCATTATGGCAATCGAAGTAAAACCCGTCAAAGCTGATAGCGTCGCCGGTTCTAGCCTCATAATCTTGAACCATTTCATGTAAATTGTTCAGTTTCACTTATATCACCGCCTAAACAACCGCTTCCAGTTCTTCTACCGTGGTACAGTTCCTTATTTTTGTTCGTAATTCCTCAAACCATGCATAATCTCCAAATTGACTATCTCTAACGGTTTCATAAGTTGTTTTCATATCTTCATAGGTAAGATGAACCACGCCTTTTGTGGTTTCGGTTAACCACACTTTATATAGCGTAGTACCAGCTTTATCCACAAGTAATGGTGTATAGGCTTGCATGAAGTTACTTCTATCCTCTGCTAAACAATCAAAGCCGTAGGTATTACCGTCACTACACTTCACCCAACGCACCGCATCACGCCTTGACACAAATTCTTTATATAACTGTGTCAATGCCTCAGCTTTTAATTCATCAACATCTACAGGCGGAGTGAAAAACGAACCTTCTTTATATATTAAACCTTCTTTTATTGCCTGACCTCCGTCACTATCTGCGACTTCGACAAGCAAATATCCATCATATACAACGCCCATATATGGCAATACTCTTCCATTTACAGAGCAAACTAAAACATTCATCGTATCACCCCCAACCGTAAATACCCCAAATTCGGCAATTATTGCCAACATGATTTAATGTTGTTGTGGTAGATGATTTATTTAGTGTCCAGTAATAATGATTAATAAACAATGTAAAATACTTATTTTTAGCAATTGCCATTGCTTGGATTTCCATTAACCGCTTAACATCGACAACATAGGTGGAAAGTTCCCCACCACCATCACCAGATACAACAACAAGCAATTTTTGAAAATCAGAAAACGGCTTTGCTAAAGTAATATTACCTTGGTCTAATCCACTTGTGTTTTCGTACAACACCACACTATTTGCTATTGTCATATCCGGTTCGCCGATTAAACAAAGACTATTTTCAGGAACGAGCGACTTATCTCGTTCATAGGTAGCCATTGTATCAAATGGCGCTATGATTAACTTAGTAATAGGCGTTTTATTAATTGCCATGAATGTACTCCTTTCCTAATTACTGTTATCCCACCATATTGCCGTAGTAGCGGTTACTGCGGTATGTTGTGACAAAGTAAAGGTATGATCTGTTTTATTCGTATTCGTGCCATTTACAACAACATAAGATGGCGTTTGTACTTGATAAGAACCGTAACCTTTGGTTACTAGTACCACTCGAATTGTTTCGGCTTTATTCGCCCAAATTTTAGCAATATCTCCGTTTATTGTGTCGTTACCGATATAGGTGGTTACGGTTTGATAATTATCATTTTTCCTAAATCGATTTACTGATAACCAATATTGCGTAATTAATGTGGCGGTTACTTGGTTGTTTTTAGCTTTAGTACTTATTTTTATAGTGGACAATCTGCTCTCTGTTGATTGTCCTTCATTAGTTATGATTTTGAACTCTACTGTTATATTCGTTCCGTAATCAAAAGTCGCCGTTTGCCATTCTCCATTTCCATTCGTAGTAATGGATGAAGTAACGCCATTAATAATAGCTGTTACCGTTCGGTTAGAAAGGATAGCCCCACTTTCGTTCACTAACTTAAATGTCGTGCGTGCAGGTACATATTCATGGCAAGACACCGCCACACCATTAAACGCCATTTTGTGCTTTTTACCATCGAAATAACATATATACTTCATTCCGTAAATCTCCAAATTTCCGTAGTCGACAGTTCAGGAAGTTCATTAATTGGCACTTTTCCGCTATTATCCAAATGTGCGTAATTGCCTATAGGTTGCTTTCCTTCCAGTGCCGTAGTAATGCCTGAGAGAGAGATTGACGGCATATCGCTCCATTTACTACTGCCCTTGATTCGCTTTAATTCATAACCGATAAAATTTAGTAAACTTTGCAATGTACTTGTGTCCACGCCATTACTTGCGGTGGTATCACTGATAGAACGATTGCCAATCTTAGCATCCGTCACTGCTCCATCAGCAATCATAGATACTGTGACACTGTTTGCCTCGCCTGCGTTCACATATTTTGTATCTAATGTGCCTAATGTCGTTTGTATGGTAGACACTTCACTTGCTACATTAAATACCTCGTCTTCATTATTTAGATATTCCGTCTTAGTTACCGCGGTTGCGTTCGTCGTTACTGCCGCTATAAATACCCTTGTTACTGCCGACCAATTCGTACCATTATACACATACATTTTTTGTTCCAAGGTATTGAAATAATGAGCGTTAAGTGTCGATGTTGGTGGTATTGTTTGATATACAGGCTTAATGGTTGTACTGCCGTAATCAAGTCCAGATAATTTACGCTCTACATATAAATAACTGGTTTTGTTGGCTGGCACTGTCCACGCATTTACTTTACTATTAATCCGCTCTAAATAATCCACTGCACCGTTTTCATTAAATCCTGCTGCAAAGGTTACAAGGATAGGGATTGACGATCCATCAATCGATACCGATAAATTGGTAGATGTAATAAATCCAAAATTGCCGTTTATAATCTTTCCGTAAAGCACTCGCTGCCGAAGACTACTACTACTACTACTACT
>JBHAEC010000050.1:0-25283 GCA_041855385.1 Veillonellaceae bacterium | reverse complement strand
TTCTTTTATCCACTGTGCAAACTTCTCCGGCCCCAATACTTCCAGTCGTTGCTTCGTTCCCATCGGAGGTTCTCCGCTGATTTCCTTGGGAATTTCCAGGGACTCAAAGGCGGGCTTCGGCTCTGCTCCAAGCCCCGCATAGCCGTTTACGGTTACATCCGCAATATAATTCATCAACCGGGTTCCTCTATCGCGCTCCTCTTTAAATTTGAAAAGTTCCGGATGATTATCAATAAAAGTAACATCGTACTTTCCCGACTTAAATTCTTCATGACTTAACACATTGATGAGGAAATGAATATTGGTTTTAACACCACGAATACGAAATTCCTTCATACAACGCAACATTTTATTTATGCTGCCTTCATAAGTAAGTGCCCATGAAGTAGCCTTTACAAGCAAAGAATCATAATAGGGTGTAATAACGGATCCGGTAAAAGCATTTCCCCCGTCCAAGCGGATTCCAAAGCCTCCGCCACTACGATAAGCCATTAATTTTCCTGTATCGGGCATAAAGTTATTAGCCGGATCTTCCGTCGTAATACGGCACTGAATGGCATGACCTGACCACATCAACTTATCCTGCTCGGGAATTCCTATCTCTTTACTATGGAGGGAATAGCCTTCGGCAATGCGAATTTGCGCTTGCACTATATCTACTCCGGTAATCATTTCTGTTACGGTATGCTCAACCTGAATACGGGGATTGACCTCAATAAAATAAAATTCTCCTGATGGGGTAACCAAAAACTCAACCGTCCCGGCACAAACATACCCAACATTCTTCATTAACCGTACGGCGGCATCGCATATGTTTTTCCTTAGTTCTTCCGATAAGGAAAAGGCCGGAGCTACCTCTACAACTTTTTGATGGCGACGCTGTATGGAGCAATCACGTTCAAAAAGGTGAATGATATTCCCATGACGGTCTCCTAAAATTTGTACTTCAATATGTTTCGGATTGACGATGCATTTTTCTACGTACACTTCATCGCTACCGAAGGCTGTTTTTGCCTCCGACTTGGCCCGCTCGTAGCCTTCTTCCAGTTCCCCGGGGCTATGAACCATGCGCATACCTCGTCCGCCACCACCGTTAACAGCCTTGATCATAAGAGGGTATCCGAATTCTTTAGCAAAACTCTTTAGTTCCTCAAAGTTTTCCACCGGTCCGTCGCTGCCGGGAATCATTGGAATGCCTGCTAATTTTGCCTGTTTGCGCGCATTAACCTTATCACCGAACATAATGAGATGCTCAATTTCAGGGCCAATAAAAATAATCCCCTCTTCAGCACATCGTTTAGCCAATTCACTATTCTCCGACAAAAATCCATAACCCGGATGAATAGCATCCACATTATGATCATGAGCGATACGAATGATGTCTTCAATGGCAAGGTATGCATCGACAGGTTTCTTTCCTTCGCCCACCAAATAGGCTTCATCTGCACGATTGCGATGCAATGCCAATGCATCCTCTTTAGAATAGATCGCTACTGTTCGTATCCCCATTTCATTACAGGCTCGAAAAATACGAATAGCAATTTCCCCACGATTTGCTACCAATACCGATTTGATTTGTCTCATTTCGCTCCACTCCTATGTTTTATATATTTTATACCATGTTATCCACTATTGTAGAAGGTTTATCCTCTTTTTTCAATAAATTGGACTTATGTATACAATATAAAGAGTTTTTAGGTAATAGCATCTTCCTCCAGGTAAACAAAAAAGAGCTTCACAAATACATGAATTTATGAAGCCCTCTCAATAATTTTTCTTTTATCTCTTCACATTGTAAAAAACATCAAGCCCTCGATATTGTGCAGTTTCGTCCAACATGTCCTCGATACGAAGAAGCTGATTATATTTAGCTACCCGTTCACTTCTTGCCGGTGCTCCCGTTTTAATTTGACCTGCATTTACTGCTACGGCAATATCTGCAATAGTTGCATCTTCCGTTTCTCCCGAACGGTGAGAAATTACGCAGGTATAGCCCGCACGTTTCGCCATTTCGATGGCATCAAATGTCTCGGTTAAGCTTCCTATTTGATTTACCTTAATCAAGATAGAATTAGCGGTATTATTCTTAATGCCTCGGCTTAAGCGTTCCGTATTAGTAACAAAAAGATCATCTCCTACCAACTGAACCTTCTTCCCGATTGTTTCCGTAAGAAGCTTCCACCCTTCCCAATCGTCTTCCGCCAGCCCATCTTCGATGGAAATAATGGGATATTTTTCTACCAAATAAGAATAGAACTCTACCATTTCAGCCGAAGTTTTTACCTTCCCTTCTCCTGATAAATGGTATTTTCCATCCTTATAAAACTCCGAAGAAGCTGCATCAATGGCGAGCATCATGTCTTCCCCCGGCTTATACCCCGCCTTGACAATCGCTTCCATAATAACTTCCAAAGCCTCTTCATTGGATCCTAAATTAGGCGCAAATCCTCCTTCATCGCCTACCCCTGTAGCAAGGCCTTTTTCTTTTAACACAGTTTTCAGCGTATGATATGTTTCAGCACACATGCGAAGTGCCTCTTTAAAGGATCCCGCCCCTACAGGCATAATCATAAACTCTTGGATGTCTACATTATTATCCGCATGAGCTCCTCCGTTAAGGATATTCATCATAGGAACGGGAAGTTCTTTGCTGTTAACCCCTCCGAGATATTGAAACAGCGGCAACCCCAGAGAGGCCGCGGCCGCCTTGGCTACTGCCATGGAAACACCCAAAATAGCGTTGGCACCTAATTTTCCTTTGTTTTTTGTACCGTCCATTTCAATCATAATGCGATCGATCAGCACTTGCTCAGAAGCATCAATACCGACAATAGCAGGTCCAATGAGCGTATTTACATTATCTACGGCATTTTCTACCCCTTTTCCTAAATAACGATCTCTGTCGCCATCACGGAGTTCTACCGCTTCAAACATGCCTGTCGAAGCACCGGAAGGCACCGCTGCACGTGCATAAGTTCCATCTTCAAGTACAACCTCCACTTCCACTGTCGGATTTCCTCGAGAATCTAAAATTTCTCTTGCATATACATCTGTAATGATTGGCATTTCATCTTCTCCTTTATATAATCATTCTTCCTAACTCTTCTTAAGAAAAAACTATTTCAAAGAAATATAAATCTGCTTTAATAACACTTTAGGCTCCGGAGCTCACTAATAAGCTTTCTCCCGTCATTTCTTCCGGTTTTTCTATCCCCGCCAGCTCAAGCATGGTGGGCGCAATATCACAAAGACGCCCCGGTTTCAGACTATACTTGCGATACACTTCACTTACTAATATAAGAGGTACCGAATTGGTAGTATGTGCCGTATGAGGAACCCCCGCGACATGGTCAACCATCTCTTCCGCATTGCCGTGATCTGCAGTAATAAGTAAGTGCCCTCCATGATTTCGGAATTCTCGCACGATTCTTCCTACACATTCATCTACGACGGAAACGGCCTTCTTAGCGGCCTCAAAAACACCGGTATGGCCAACCATATCTGCATTGGCAAAATTAAGAATTATCATATCATATCTGCCGGAGCGAATTGCCTCTATTACTTTATCGGTTACTTCATAAGCACTCATTTCGGGCTGCAAATCGTAAGTCGGTACCTTCGGCGAAGGCACCAATATGCGGTCTTCTCCTGAAAAAGGAACTTCTTCTCCACCATTAAAGAAATAGGTTACGTGTGCATATTTTTCCGTTTCGGCAATCCGCAATTGCCTATATCCATGCTCCGCCACAACCTGCCCCAATGTCTGTGTTAATGTTTCTTTTTCATAAATAATACGCACAGGCAAATCATCTTCGTATTTTGTCATCGTAACAAAATGGAGTGGAAGTAATCCTTTTGCCCGAGGAAATCCGGAAAAATCACGAAGTGTCAGTGCTGATGTTAATTGACGCGCTCGATCCGGTCTAAAATTAAAGAATATAACCGTATCATTAGCATTGATATGACCCTCTTTAATAATGACTGTAGGCTGAACAAATTCATCTGTTTCTCCCCGGTCATATGCTGCCATCAGGGCACTTTTTGCATCGCTCCCTGCTATCCCTTTACCATCTACAATGGCTTGATATGCTTTCTCTACGCGCTCCCAGCGCTTATCTCGATCCATACCGTAGTATCGTCCGCTTATAGTTGCGATTTTCCCAATGCCAAGTTCTTTCATGTAGGATTCCATGTCATCGAGAAATACTTCCGCACTTTTCGGAGGGACATCTCGGCCGTCTAAAAGAGCATGAAGATATACCTCTTTTAATCCCTGCTCCTTTGCTTCTTTTAGCAGTGCCTTAGCGTGATCCATATGGCTGTGAACGCCACCGTCGGAAATGAGGCCGATCAGGTGGAGAGCATGTCCTTTTGATTTATCCATGGCTTCCTTGACTACCGGATTGGAAAAAAACACGCCTTCTTCAATATCTTTTGTGATACGTGTTAACTCTTGATAGACTACTCGTCCACTACCCAAATTAAGATGCCCTACCTCAGAGTTTCCCATCTGACCTTCCGGAAGTCCCACAGATAGTCCGGATGTCACTAATTCTGTATAGGGGTACATTTCCCGTAAAAGAAAAAAGTTTTTTGGCTTACCCTGTTCCACGGCATTAGTAGTGTCTTTCGGATCACCTAAACCAAAACCGTCAAGAATCATGAGCATAACCGGTGATGTAAGCTTTGCCATTCTAATCCTCTCTACATATGCACTTTCCATACCATCTTAAGTAAGCATATACTCCCTGCATAAGATTATCGTCCTATTTTGCTCCTTGAATAATAGGAATGAAGGTTTCCGCCTTCAAGGATGCCCCGCCGACCAAAGCACCGTCAATATGCGTTTGCCCTAAGATTTCTTTGCTGTTTTCTCCTTTAACGCTTCCCCCATATTGAATTCGTATTTGCTCTGCCCTGTCGTTTCCATAAATTTCGGCTACAGTAACACGAATAAGTTCACATATTTCATTTGCCTGTTCTGCTGTTGCAGTTCTACCCGTACCAATCGCCCAAATCGGTTCATAGGCAATCAATAATTGTCCCACCTCGTCCTGTGAGAGCCCTTTTATGCCTTCTCTTACTTGCTTTTGGATATGCTTTTCCGTTTCTCCCGCTTCTCTTTGATCCAAAGTCTCTCCCACACACATAATTGGTGTAATACCATATTTAAAAGCAGCTTTTACCTTTTTATTAACCGTTTCGTCGGTCTCCCCAAAGTATTCTCTTCGCTCGGAATGTCCGATGATAACATATTTACAATTCAGTTCTTTTAACATCACCGGAGAAACCTCTCCTGTAAAGGCCCCCTTCTCTTCAAAATGCATATTCTGGGCAGCTAAAGAAACATGACTATAGCTCTTTAACATCTCGCTCACTGCATATAATGCGGTAAAAGGAGGGCAAACTGCAATTTCTGTCTGTTCCTCTGCGGAAATTGATTCGGCAAGCTCCTTTACTAAAGCCAGTGATTCTTCCACCGTATTATGCATTTTCCAGTTCCCTGCTATAATTTGTCTTCTCATGTAATCCTCCTAAACCTCTTCCAGAGCAGCTATGCCCGGCAGTATCTTCCCTTCTAAATATTCAAGGGATGCGCCTCCTCCGGTAGAGATATGGGTAATTTTGCTCGCTAATCCGCTTTTCTCAATAGCGGAAATGGAGTCACCTCCGCCTACTATGGTAACGGCTTTTGCATTAGCTACCGCCTCCGCTACCTTATTGGTTCCCGTAGCATAATTAGACATTTCAAAAACTCCCATAGGTCCGTTCCAAACAATCATCTTCATAGGAGCAATAGCTTTTGCAAACGATGCATAACTTTCCGGACCGATATCAAGAGCCATCCAACCCGGTTCAATCTCATTGGCCTTAACCACTTTGTAGTTTGCGTCATTACTGAAAGAGTCTGCGACAACTACATCGGTAGGCAGTAACAGAGTAGTCCCCAGCTCCTTTGCCTTTCGCATAAGTTCTTTTGCCAATTCAATTTTATCGGCTTCAACCAAAGATGCACCTGTTTCATATCCTTGAGCTGCCAAAAAAGTGTTGGCCATGCCGCCACCGATAATGAGTACATCCGCTTTAGTCAAAAGATTTGCGATGACTTCAATCTTGTCACTTACTTTAGCTCCGCCGATAATGGCTGCAAAGGGATGTTTCGGATTTTCTACCGCACCACCGACAAATTTTATTTCTTTTTCCAGCAAATATCCCGCTACCATAGGAAGATACGCAGTAATCCCTTCTACGGAAGCATGGGCACGATGGGAAACGCCAAAGGCATCGTTAACACCATATTCTGCCAACTCTCCTAAAGCCTTGGAAAATAAAGGGTCATTTTTTTCTTCTCCTTTATGGAACCGAAGATTTTCCAGTAATACAATATCTCCTTCTTCCATAGCATTCACTGCCGTTTTTACCTCTTCCCCGACACAATCAGGCAATAAGGTAACCGGTTTTCCCAGCATTTCGCTAAGTCGCTTTGCACAAGGCCCTAAGGAAAACTCCGGCTTAATTTCACCCTTGGGGCGTCCCAAATGGGATGCCAAAATAAGTTTAGCTCCTTTGCCAAGCAAATAATTAATGGTGGGCAATGTGGCACGAATGCGAGTATCATCTGTAATTTTCCCCTCTTTATCTAAAGGGACATTGTAATCCACACGCACAAATACCCTCTTCCCATCTACAGGAAGCTGCTCTATCGTCTTTTTCGCCATTATTATCACACTCCATCTTTAGGTAAATACATAGCACTAGAAATAGGGACTACCCTATGGCAGCCCCTTTCTTTTATTATAAACCTTTTGATGCGATATACTTTGCCAAATCTACTACACGATTAGAGTATCCCCACTCATTATCATACCAGGATACTACTTTTACAAGATTACCTTCCATCACCATCGTAAGATCAGCATCCACTATTGAACTGCGAGGATCTCCGTTGAAGTCTCTGGATACCAAAGGTAAATCGGATACCCCAAGAATCCCTTTTAGAGGCCCCTCTGACGCCTTACGGAGTGCTGCATTGACTTCTTCAGCCGTTACCTCTTTTTCAAGCTCTGCTACTAGATCTGTAACGGAAACATTAGGCGTTGGTACGCGTAATGCAAAGCCGTTTAATTTGCCCTTTAATTCCGGAATTACCAGAGCTACAGCTTTTGCCGCTCCCGTAGTAGTAGGAATAATAGATTCAGCCGCCGCTCTTGCACGACGCAAATCTTCGTGAGGAGTGTCGAGCAAGCGCTGATCATTCGTATAGGAATGAACAGTAGTCATAAGACCGCGTTTCAAACCGAAATTATCCATTAAAACCTTAGCAAATGGTGCTAAACAGTTAGTTGTGCAGCTGGCATTGGAAATAATGTGATGTTTTTCTGGAATGTATTTATCTTCGTTAACGCCTAAAACAATAGTAATATCTTCATCTTTTGCCGGTGCGGAAATAATAACCTTCTTAACCGTTCCGCCAAGATGGGCAGATGCGGTTTTATGGTCACGGAAACGCCCCGTACATTCCGCAACAATCTCTACGCCTTCTTCTTCCCATGGAATATCCGCAGGATTAGCTTGGCTGAAAACACGTACTTTTTTGCCGTCCACATACAAATAATCACCTTCACGCTTTACATCCATATCCAAATTACCGTGCACGGAATCATATTTAAACAGCACCGCTGTGTGCTCTGGATTGCCCAAATCATTGATAGCCACAATCTCAACATCCGGATTATTTAATGCTGCACGCATAACACATTTACCAATTCGACCAAACCCATTAATTCCTAGTTTTACTGCCATAACAACATCCTCCTGTCAATAAGGTAATAAAAAATATTATTTGGTCCCAAAAATGCGATCCCCCGCATCTCCTAAGCCCGGTAAAATATATCCATGATCATTTAATCCCTCATCCAACGCCGCTACATAAATACGAACATCCGGGTGATCTTCGTTCACCACTTGTACGCCTTCGGGTGCTGCTACCAAGCACATGAGGCGAACATTCTTGGCTCCTTTTTCTTTTAGAAGCGTTATGGCCGCCGAAGCGCTACCGCCCGTAGCCAACATAGGATCAACGACAATAATTTCACGCTCTTGTAAATCGCTAGGTAATTTGCAATAGTATTCCACAGGCTGCAAAGTTTCGGGATCCCGATAAAGTCCGATATGTCCGACTTTCGCCATCGGCATTAAGCTCAACATACCGTTTACCATGCCAAGGCCTGCACGAAGAACGGGAATAATAGCCAATTTCTTTCCCGCTATCTGTTTACCCGTCATTTTCATGAGAGGAGTTTGTACTTCTACATCTTCCATGGGTAAATCACGAGTTATCTCATAGCCCATCAATAATGTGATTTCTTCCAAAAGCTCTCTAAACTCTTTAGAGCCCGTATCTACACTACGAATAAGAGTTACCTTATGCTGAATCAACGGGTGATCCATTACATTTACATTCATATTGTTAACTGCCTCCTATGCTGGTATATTATTCTTCCTTTATTTTATCATATTTTCTTTTGAATGGGGCGAGAAAAATTAATATAAGGGATACTTTTCACAGAGTACTGCCACTCTGGCTTTTGCATTTTCTTTAGCTCTGTCGTCTTGATGGTGTGTAAGAACAAAAGCAATAATATTGGCAATCTCTTTCATGTCCTCTACACCCAATCCCCTTGTCGTCAACGCAGGCGTACCCAAGCGAATTCCACTCGTTACGAAAGGGCTGGTCGGATCAAAAGGAATTGTATTTTTATTACAAGTAATACCCACCTCATCAAGAATGAATTCCGCTTCTTTTCCCGTTAATCCCCTACTTCTTACATCTACCAACATAACATGAGTATCCGTTCCTCCGGAAACAATTTTAAGTCCTTCTTCCTGCAATGCCTGAGCTAGAGCCTTTGCATTCTCCACAACCTTCTTGGCATATTCTTTAAATTCCGGTTTTAAGGCCTCTCCAAAAGCCACCGCCTTAGCTGCAATAACATGCATGAGGGGCCCACCTTGAATCCCGGGGAAAATCGCCTTGTCAACAGCTTTCGCGTATTCTTCTTTGCAAAGGATTAAGCCTCCTCTGGGGCCTCTTAGCGTTTTATGGGTAGTAGTAGTAACAATATCCGCATACTCACATGGATTAGGGTGCAACCCTGCCGCTACAAGCCCGGCAAAGTGTGCCATATCGACCATAAAAATAGCATTTACTTCTTTTGCAATATCCGCTATCCTTTCGAAATCAATCGTTCTGGCATACGCACTGCCTCCGGCAATCATCATTTTAGGCTTAGATTCAAGAGCAATACGTCGCATTTCATCGTAGTCAATGCGTTCAGTCTCTTCATCAACACCGTAAGGGATAACATTGAAATATGTGCCGGATACATTTACCGGCGAACCGTGCGTTAAATGTCCTCCATGAGACAAGTTCATCCCCATAATAGTATCTCCCGGCTTCAAAAGTGCAAAATAGACTCCAAAATTCGCTTGGGATCCCGAATGAGGTTGCACATTTGCATGCTCTGCACCAAATAGTTCTTTTGCACGTTCAATCGCCAATGCTTCTACCACATCCACATACTCACAGCCACCATAATAGCGTTTTCCCGGATAGCCTTCCGCGTATTTATTTGTCAAAATAGACCCTTGCGCTTCCATAACTGCGGGACTGACAAAGTTTTCTGATGCAATCATTTCCAGTTTATTTCTCTGTCTTCCTAGCTCAGAAGCTATCGCTTCGGCAACTTGCGGGTCCAACTTTTTTAAAATATCCATGGTACATCCTCCTCATTGATTTTACAGTTTTCATAATCCTCTTTTAATGTATTACATCGTAACTATATATCCCATTTATTTTGTCTCAAGAGCATGAATTTTTTCTACCCGTCTTCTGTGGCGGCTTCCTTCAAATTCAGAAGAAAGCCAAATGCCAACAATTTCTCTAGCCAATCCCTTGCCGATTACTCGCTCTCCCATAGTCAAAATATTGGCATCATTGTGAGCTCTGGAAAACTTTGCCGAAAATGCATCATGACAAAGTGCTGCACGTATACCTTTTATTTTATTTGCCGCTATACCGATACCAATTCCGGTACCGCAAAGCAAAATACCACGCTCAGCCTGCTCCGTCAACACAGCTCGGCTTACCGTTTCCGCAATATCCGGATAGTCTATCGAATCCTCTGTAAAGGTGCCAAAATCCTTATAACTGACCCCCAATTCCTCTAAGTATTTCTTAATATCTTCCTTTAGATGAAATCCGCCATGATCGCTACCTATAGCAATACGAACCTTTTCCATGTTGTTCCTCCTCTGTCACTTTATGTAAATGGCCTACCGATGTTCATCGCCTTATTTTAGCAAGCTTTGCAAGTATCTTTTCTTTAAAGTGTATTTTCATATTTTTCTAAAATATATGGCCACGCCTTATCAAGAAGACGTCCGATCTTTCGTGCACATGCATCATATACGTCCTGATTTTTTCCATAAGGATCATCAATGGGTCCACCCGATTGGGCCAATTCACTTAAAGTGGACACTTTATCTTTATATTGCGGATAAATAGCCAAAAGCGTTAACTTATGATCATCTGACATGGCAATTACCATATCTGAAGCCTCAAGAAAAGATTCTTCTACCCGTCGTGCTTTGTGATCCGAAATATCAACCTTTTTCATCACAGCTTTTACTGCATTTTCAGTTACCGAATCTCCCACAAAAGCGTGGAGACCGGCCGATAGGGTGTGTATATTTAACCCCTCCCTCTTAGCCTTTATCCGGCAAAGCCCCTCTGCCATGGGGCTTCTACAGGTGTTTCCCGTACAAACAAAGAGTATATTCATTTTTTCTCCTCTAGTCTTATCACTTTATAATCACAGGCTTTCTTCAGGCGATTCATGATCGCCGTGCCTATCCCTTCTTCATCTATGCCCTCTGCTATTATTAGTTTCACTTTTTCTTTATCGAATGTCAATAGGGATTGATAGAAGACTTTCCCATAAGCTTCTTTTTCACTGCGTCTTCCAAATATAATCGTCCTTACCCTCGGTTCTTTATTAAATGTTCCGGCTATGTGCGCCTTAACTTCTTCACTTATAAATAGACCGACTTTTCCTTCTTTTTCTCGCAGAAAAGAAGAAACATCTTCCCTTATCCGATTTCCGACAGCCATCGAGTCTCCTACATAGCTTCTC
Source organism: Veillonellaceae bacterium (assembly GCA_041855385.1). Lineage (GTDB taxonomy): Bacteria > Bacillota > Negativicutes > Veillonellales > Veillonellaceae > JBHAEC01. The sequence continues at coordinate 14,088 of JBHAEC010000050.1, read as the reverse complement.
ATTTCTCCTTTGGGAGAATAATGAGGATATTTCATGCCCGGTGCTTTCGGTACATTCTCCGCACCTACATCTTCAGTGTTTCCCCTTACATCATTAGCTACTTCACGGAGCATGCCTTCCGTTATCTTTCCCGGTCTCAACACAACAATCGCATCATCTATGCACTGTACTACTGTTGACTCCAGACCTATTTCACAAGCCCCCCCGTCCAAAATAGCAAATATTTTCCCTTTCATATCATCATAGACATGCCCTGCCGTGGTTGGACTCGGTCTACCGGACAAATTGGCACTTGGAGCCGCTACCGGCACCTTGGCTTCTTTCAAGAATGCTTGACACAATGCATGTTTCGGACAGCGTATAGCTACCGTGTCAAGTCCTCCTGTAACCTCATCGGGAATATGTGGCTTCTTAGGAAAAATAATAGTCAAAGGCCCCGGCCAAAACCTTTCCATCAACTTTTTTTCAAGAGGAGAAACATGTCTTACCAAAGATATTACTGTCTCCATATCAGAAACGTGTAATATAAGAGGATTGTCCGATGGACGTCCCTTGGCAGAAAATATTTTTCTAACCGCCTCCTTATCTAATCCGTTAGCCCCCAGACCATACACCGTTTCCGTCGGTATAGCAATAACTTCTCCTTCTCTCAGTTTTTTTCCTAACTTACGCAATATCTTTTGATTTCGCATACGCCCCTTTATATCACTTTTATCTTTTGGTGGTCGAATGCGAACCACTTTTGTTTTCATCATCTTTACATCTCCACACGAGTACTCTCGTAACCCCCCCTAAATCTTTGTAAAATTCAGGTGGTTCATACTTCTTCACTCGCTCTCCTATAGTAGCGACATCTTTTTCCTGATGTGCACCGATTTCAACTGCCAAAAGTCCCTTGGGGCTCAAATATTTCCAAGACTCTTGTAAAATGGTTTCATAAAAATCTAATCCCTTTTTCCCGCCATCTAAAGCAATATGTGGCTCTTCTAAAACAGTAGGGGACAAATTTGCCATCTCCGCTGTAGGAATATAGGGGGGATTGGAAACGATAATATCAAATTTCCTCATTTGCGAGAGTCCTTCGAAAAGATTGCCTTTCACAAATTCTGCCCGCCCCCTTAGATTTAAAGAATCTCCGTTTTTTTCCGCCATCTGTATAGCATCACAGGAAATATCCACTCCCATACCTTCACTCTTAGGCAAATAATGAAGAAGGCTGAGCAAGATAGCTCCGGAGCCGGTACACATATCCAAAATGCTGTAGATTTTGTCTTTCTCCATCCGCCCCAATACGGCTTCTACCAATGTTTCTGTATCCGGTCTGGGAACCAGTACTGCCGGAGAGACATGAAAAGAAAGACCCATAAACTCTTTCTTCCCCGTAATATATGCCACACTTCGTCCCTTACCTCTGGCAATAACCATAGGCCGAAAACGATTCAGTTCCTCACTTGTCAGTGGCTGATCATAGTGGGTATAGCAATAAATCCGCTCTTTTCCCAGCATATGAGAAAGCAGCACTTCCCCATCAAGGCGCGGTGTTTCTATGCCCTTATCACGAAAGTACTGCTCTGTCCAAGTGAGCACACGACCTATCGTCCATAGCTCATCAGTCATTTCTGTTCGCCTCCTGCATCTTAGCTGCCTGATCGGCAGTTATCAAGGCTTGAACCATTTCATCCAAATCGCCGTTTAAGATTGCATCCAGCTTATATAATGTTAAATTTATACGATGATCTGTCATGCGCCCCTGTGGATAGTTATATGTGCGAATACGCTCGCTACGGTCACCTGTTCCAACCTGGCTTTTTCTGTCTGCTGCCAACTGCGCCGCCGCTTCTTGCTCAGCCAAGTCCAATAACTTCGCTCGTAAAACGCGCATCGCCTTATCTTTGTTTTTCAGCTGTGAACGCTCGTCCTGACAAGATACAATAATCCCCGACGGTTTATGAGTAATACGAACGGCCGATTCCGTACGGTTTACGTGTTGACCGCCGGCACCGCTTGCACAATAGGTATCAATTTGAAGATCTTTTTCATTGATCTCAATATCCACTTCTTCAGCTTCCGGAAGGACCGCAACCGTAACCGTAGACGTATGGATTCTGCCTGATGCCTCCGTAGACGGTATGCGCTGTACACGATGTACACCACTTTCAAATTTTAATTTTGAATAGGCCCCTTGTCCGTCAACGGAAAATACCACTTCTTTAAACCCGCCTAAATCAGGTTCATTAGCATCCAGAATGGCACAACGCCATCCTTGACGCTCTGCATATTTTGTGTACATGCGAAATAAATCCCCTGCAAACAAGGCCGCTTCGTCCCCACCTGCACCCCCGCGAATTTCTATAATAACATTCTTTTCATCATTAGGATCCTTAGGAAGCAGTAAAATAAAAAGACTCTCTTCTAATTGTTCTTTCTTTTCTTTCAGTTCACGCACTTCTTCCTGTGCCATTTCTCTAAACTCTTCATCCAAAGATTTATCATCAATGATTTCCATAGCATCTGCCAAACCGGATAATACATCCTTATAATCGCGAAAGGTTTTTACGGTTTCCGTTAATGCCGCATGCTGACGAGTAAGTTTTTGCCACTCCTGTTGTTTAGCAATCATATCGGGATCGCTAATGCGCTGTTCTAAGTCCATATATTTATCTTCAATAACTTGAAGCTTATCCACTAACATCTTATCCCTCTTTCTACCAACTAGGTTACTATATTTTACTTTGTGTACATATAAAATATAGGACGTTAAAATTAAATCAGTCTCACACTATTCTTCATATGCTTCTTCCTGAGCCGGCCGCACCGCCTCCAAGGCTCTAATTGCCACCTCAATTTGATCGTCCTCAGGTTCTCTGGTAGTAATATTCTGTAGCCATAACCCCGGAGCTATTACTGCCCCTATAATGGCATTATCCTTTCTGCCGGCATAGCGGATAATCTCATAAGCAATCCCGGCTACCAAAGGCATAAGTACCACCCTGGAAAGAATACGCTCCCAAATAGAAGGCCATCCCAAAAAAGCAAAAATCATGATACTCACAAGCATGACAATCATCAGAAAGTTAGTCCCGCATCTGGGGTGTAAACGAGTATATTTTCTCACTGTATCAACCGATAATTCTTCGTCAGCTTCATAAGCATGAATGGTCATATGCTCCGCTCCGTGATATTGAAAGACACGCTTGATATCCGGAGTTAACGATATCCCCCAAATATAGAGTAAAAACAGTAACATTCGGATACCGCCCTCAACTAAATTCAACAAAAAGTGATTATCTTCGATGTGGGGAATAAACTTTGCTACATAAGTCGGTAAGGCTAAAAATAAAATAATCGCCACCACAACCGAAAATGCCATTGTCAAAGCGATCTCCTTATTACTCATCTCTTCCCCTTCATCTCCGGATGCCTTTGCGGAAAAAGCCAATGATTTCATCCCGTAAAGCAAAGACTCGTAAAGTGCTACACACCCACGAAGCAAAGGTTTTCTGAGTATGGGGTATTTTTCCCCCAATGTATGTAATTCTTCCTTTTCTATAACTATACTGCCGGAAGGCTCCCGTACAGCCGTTGCAATATATTGAGGGCCTCTCATCATTACGCCCTCAATAACGGCTTGTCCTCCCACATAGATTTTTGTTTTTCTATCTACCACATCATACCTCTGTTTTATTAATTCGGCAGCCTGTAAATTTCTCTTTATAGGCAAAATATTTTTTTACTTCTATATTTTATCACAAATAAACAAATATAGGCAGAGCTTTACGCCCTGCCATATAATCTGAAAATATAAACATTATTTTTTGCCGTAACGTTTGTTAAATTGTTCAATACGGCCACGGGCTTGAGCTGCACGTTGCTGACCAGTAAAGAAAGGGTGACAAGCAGAACATACGTCTACACGAAGCTCTCCTCTTACAGAGCCGGTTTCAAACGTATTGCCACAACCACATGTAACCACGGTTTTGCCGTAGTTCGGATGAATTCCTTCTTTCACTTCTATACACCTCTCTTTCGATAACTCAAACTACACCTGATGATTATATCATGTTCCAGTACAATGTGCAAGGGAAAATAGGGACTCATGCCCATCTATTCCTTACTTGCCTGTCTCTCCGCCTTTGCTTCCTCCAATACTTCCTCTAAGTCCACAGAGTTTAGCAAATCACGCAACAATATCATTTCTTCTAATGAAAAGGTAACGCCCTTGGTCATTCCCTCATAGTCGCTATCCCAAGAACGAATATCGAATTTAGGATTGTAACGACCCCAACTTGTACAGGTTACTTGCTTCTTCCATCCATCCTTATTTTCCGACAATGTTCCCAACACTTTATATATTTCATAATTAATAACCGCCATACACAACTGCTCCTATCATCTACTCTAAAATAACTGTAATTATGTATCACTGATTTCAATAAAAGACTTTATCATTATGTCATTATCATTTTATTTTGTAAAGATAATAATCTGCTGATGGCACAAATCTTCCCTACCTCACAAATTCAGAAAACAACTTTTCCTGTTCCTTTATCCATTTCTTTTCTGCCGATTCAACTTGTTTTTCATAAGCATAGTGCGCTTTTTTATAGGCATTGCCGAGAGCGCGCAACTGCTCTTTACCTATGTCAGATCTCACCAATGCCCTCATAAGCTGTGCAAGAGACAGGGCGGACTGTACATAACTCGACAAATGACGAACTACCCTTTCTCCCTCCTCCCTTTCAAAATATAAGAGCCAAGGGTAAGCCGATATTTCCTCTGAAAAAGCGATAATAGCACAATCATCACCAAACACCAGACGTTTTCTTTTTCTATAGAGCGGAACCACTCGATAACCGACCTGATATGGTTCAACCACCAAATCATAATCATGAAGAACTTCCGTTTGATTTGCTTTCAAAATCATACTGTCTTCATATAAAGGAATCTTTTTTTCCACCTGATTACATAATGATATTTTCCCATGTTCCGACCCTTCTTCCACGCTTTTATAATAAGGTAAAAGAGACAGTACCGATAGCTTTGCAAGTTTGTTTTTGTCTATACTATCCAGTAAAACGGAAGCCCTTCCCTCCTCTTTATAACGCAATTGAACGACATTTTCGGTATGATCTTCAAAATGCCAATGATATACACTTAAAGGAAGCCTTTCTTCTACAAAAAGAAGCTTGTGGCTCTCTAGCAGTGGCTTCAAACTTTGACTCTTATCTAAGCTTTTAGCCATGGAAACAGCGGGGGATAGGAATAAATCCATTTTTCCCCCTTCAAGGAGAAGAGACTCTCCTCTGTTTACTACCGAGAGAACGCCTTTCGCATCTTCTGCCCTTGTAATAGCAATAATATGAGTAAATTCCTCGTAGGGCCATTCTTTTTTTATAGTCGCCAAGGGGTATAGCTTAGACAATACTTCATAACATTCCTCCGATTTGGTATGTAGCACCACATTATCTTTCCCAAGCCCCTGTAAAATCGGCCCCAACAAGCTCATATACTCTTCCACGAAACCGAACAAGACTCTTTTCTCTATTGACTGAGAACAATCCAATAGAAGGGGGTCTAAAACAGACTGCCACTCCTTTCCGCTTTTTATGTCCTCATAACATTTAATTTCCTCTGCAAAAGAAAAAACATCAACAGAAAAAGAAAGCCTATATAAGTAGCCAAATGCATCTTCTCTGATGCTGAGATCTCCAAATGTCCCCTCCGTGGCACTTTTAGTAAGAGCATATAGTTCTTCTAAACTTATTCCCCACTGATTGACCGATGCGCTGGATGATAACAGTTGATCTACGGCTTGAAATCGCAATAATTCATTAACGATAGCCTCTTTGTAAAGACCTTCTTTTCCATATGCATCTACAATAGTCTGTACTTTCTCCGAATAAACGCCCATATCCTTTCCTCCCATGTTTCATACTTTTATGTAGATAAATCTATGTTTCGGCATGTTTTCCGGTTTCTTTATACTCCTTATAATTCGGTAGAGCTGGGGCAGCAGTGATTTAGAGGACAAACGGCGCATTCTGCTTTTCTAGCCTTACAAATCTTCCTGCCGTGCCAAATAAGCCAATGATGAGCAGCACTCCATTTACTTTTTGGCATAGCTTTTTTTAATTTTTCCTCTACCTCTATAGGGGTTTTCCCCCTTCCTAATCCCGTACGATTAGATACGCGAAAAACATGCGTATCTACCGCTATTGCCGGTATATCATATAGAATGGAAATCAACACATTGGCCGTTTTCCTGCCTACTCCCGGCAGTTCCACCAACTCTTCAAATGTTTTAGGGACTTCTCCCATATAATCCTCTACCAATATCTGACATGTCTTAATAAGGTTGGCCGACTTTGCTCGGTACAAACCGCAGTCCCTTATGAGGACCTGCAATTTTTTCTCCCCCAAGGCAAGCATATCAGCCGGATTACTATAGGAAGGAAACAGTCGTTTTGTAATAATATTCACACGTTCATCCGTGCATTGTGCCGACAGCACTACCGCTACCAACAATTCAAACGGACTTGTATAATGCAGTGCCGGCTTTGCATCTCCATAATAGTCTTCAAGAATACGGAGTTGCTCTTCCTTTATCGCTTTCGTTACTCTCATATGTACCTCTCTAAGCATAGTTTACGGAAAAATTATATCATATATCGATTAATATGTATCTACCAAAGAGGCGATTGCAAAAGGATTCATTCTCCGGGCTTCTTATGAGATTTTAATCCCTTGTCATATAGTTTGTTTTTTGCTAGCATTGTTTTATGAAGCAATTGTAGGGGAGGTAAGCCGTATGGAGATGAGCGAAGTTATAAAGAGAATAAATGAGTTGGCAAAAAAAAAGCGCGAAGGAGCACTAACAGAAGAAGATTTGGAAGAAAAGAAAAAACTTTATGAAGTATATCTTTCTTTTATTAGAGGACAAGTTACCCAAACTTTAGAACAAATCAAATTTGTAGATCCCCCTTTAGAAGAAGCCCCTAAAAAGAAAACCGGACAACCTCATTGAGGTATGTCCGGTTTTTAGATTACAGTTCTCCCACAGATTTCATAGCTTCATATACTTTTTGTGCCAATCCCTTCATTTTATGGGTAGGAATCGCACAAACAGCCATACGAACACCACGTTTTAAAGGCACCATAAACACATTGTCTTTATGAAGGGCGTTACAAACAGCGTTTGAATCTGCAGAAGGAATACTGATAAAAAATCCCGCTTTGTAGGGAAGGACAGGCAATCCGCATACTTTTGCCTCTTCCATAAATATTTCAGCTCTCTTCTGTGTCAATTCATAATAAAAATTGCGCTCCTCTTCATAAGCCTGTTGCTTTTCTTTGTCCGCCGCAATAATCGCCATCGTCTTCATCGCAGGACGACAAATGTTTGACCATGTAGCACGCGACGTATATTGATTAACATCAAAAAATTCCTGTACGACTTCCTCGGAAGCCGAGATCCCAATCATTGCTCCGACACGTTGTCCATACATTGTGTAGCTCTTGGACAAACTATATCCTACTACCACTAGAATCTCCGGTGGCAAATTGGAGAAATGCCTAAAAAAATTGCGTGATTCCTGTTTTGTCCCCGAGTAGTCTAGATAAGCCACATCTACATTTATAATAATCCTTTTGTCTTGTTCCGTCGCTACTTTTTTCAAATAGCTTAACACATTGTTCCAATCATCATCTGTCAGACTGTATCCCGTCGGATTATGGGCAGGTGAGTTGATAATAATGAGCAAATTACTTTGCTTTTCAGCCAAATCCTGTACTCTTTGGCGAAATGATTCATGATTAAAATGTAACTGATCATCAAAAATACTATATGTTACCAGTTTTCGCCCATTATCATCACAAAGGGAAGAATAAGCTCCCCAGAACCAATCTGAAGTTAATACTTCATCTCCTAATTCCGTATAATTTTGTATTAAATGATGAATAACACCTGTGCCACCTGCTGTCGCCACCGCCTTAATATAACCTTCCGGTTTATAATCTCCAAAACACTCTGCTATAGCGGTTTCTATGAATTCCGGCAGCCCTGCAATAGGTGCATATGCGGCATATTCCACTGCCGGAAGCTTGCGATACACATCCTCCACGGTCTTAAGTACAACTAAGTTTTCTTCCTCATCTAAAATGGCACCAATTGTCGCATTTACAACATTTTCTTTGCCGTGAATTTTTGCCGCTTCTACAGCTAAAGCATTGGCAGCAAAAATAACATCTTGCGCTTTTTTCCCTCGTGCCTGAGAGGCAACTACACTTGTTATCATTGATACACCATCCCATTCCTTATTACAGAGAGCCTTAAACTATCTTCTTTTGTTTAACATAAGAATCATGCAATATCTAAGAAACAGTATAACACAGGTATAATAAATTGTTTATCTGTTTTTATAAACCATACTGTATACATAAGTAATATCAATTTACACATTAGGCGTAATTCTTCTCATGTGTAAAAAAAGCTGTGCCGAAGCACAGCTTTTATACCTGTTTCATAATGAATCCCTTAGAAGGAATAGCCTACGCCCACATGAAGCCCTTTATCCTTAAAGTCAGCGCCATTTAGGTCATAATTATTTTGCTCATAATACAGATTTAAATCCACATTATCGCGCAATGCATATTTGCCGCCCACTTGGAAAGAGAATTCCAAATCATTTCCTAATCCGGCTTTAGCAAAACCGGTAACTTTGTCACCAAATTGCTTATGTCCGATAACACCTGCCTGGAATCCCAATTTGTCATCGCCGGCATCAATATAAGTTAATCCGCCATAAAGATTAAAGTTTTCATTGTATTTGTAAACTGCATTTAACTGATGATCTTCTAAATCCTTGCCGGGCAAGTTAATTTTATGATAAGCAAACTGCCCCGCCAAACGATCTTGTAATCCCAATTCCAAAGATATTCCAAGGCCGTCCTGATCACTTAAGCCCCCTACATCACGGTTAAAGCTGTATCCCAAATTAGCTTTTGCCGAACCGGCAGAAAAATCTGTTACCGGAACAGAATTGGCTAATGCTACTGAACTCACGGATAATGCTACTAAAATACCTAGTGCTAAACTTGTTTTCTTCATACGTATTCCTCCTTTTTCCTCCTCATACAAAGATTTACAAAGTCCCCCACTCTATTTTTTATTTCATGAAAGAAGGTGGTTCTAAATTTGTTGTTCCTGTGAACCCTTTCTTATTCATGCTGAAGCTTGGAGCATCTTTCGTACTCTTACCGAATCCTGTTGCCACAACAGTAATTTGTACGCGATCGCCCATACTTTCATCAATTACAGATCCAAAAATAATATTTGCTTCTGGATCCGCCGCTTCGGAAATAATTTCCGCCGCTTCATTGATTTCAAAAAGACTTAAATCACTATTGCCCGTAATATTCAAAAGAATGCCCTTGGCACCGTCAATAGACGTTTCCAATAGGGGGCTATTGATAGCCATCTTAGCTGCATCTACTGCACGGTTATCTCCCTCACCGATGCCGATGCCCATTAACGCTTCTCCCTGTTCCGTCATGATTGTCTTCACATCTGCAAAGTCAAGATTAATCAATCCGGGTACAGTAATTAAGTCGGAAATGCCTTTAATACCTTGGCGCAACACATCATCTGCGGTACGGAAAGCCTCATTTAAAGAACACTTTTTATCTACAACTTGGAGCAATTTATCATTAGGGATAACGATGATGGTATCAACTTTGTTGGTCAAAAACTCAACGCCTTTATCGGCTTGGCTCTTACGGCGCTTTCCTTCAAAGGTAAAAGGACGGGTCACCACGCCGACAGTTAAAGCCCCTACTTCTTTAGCGCATTCCGCAACAATAGGAGCTGCACCGGTACCTGTACCGCCACCCATACCGGCCGTAACAAAGACCATATCTGCCCCTTGAAGAGCCTTTAAAATATCTTCTTTACTTTCACGCGCCGCTTCCTCACCGATTTGTGGATTTGCACCTGCGCCCAATCCACGAGTAAGTTTTTCTCCGATTTGGATAGTCACATCCGCTTTGGAAAGTTCCAATACTTGATTCTCTGTGTTGACTGCAATAAATTCTACACCCTGCAATCCGCACTCAACCATGCGATTAACTGCATTATTGCCGCCGCCGCCAACACCGATTACTTTAATACTTGCAAATTCTCCCATCGAAAATCCTCCTCCATGTATATATTTCGTCGTTATTATTCTCGCAAAGAAAAATACATTTATTCCATTTTACAATATTTTACGCCTATTGGCTATACTTGCATCTAAAATTTATCTTTTATTTAGTGTATCTGTTCAGCAGTAAACGCCTTATACTAGCCGTATTATTGAATACACGAAGTCCGAAACAGATAAGTGCCACATAGTACAAATCGATACCTAATCGATTTCCGATAAAAACAAGCAACACCGCAAGTAGCGAGTTTGTAAAAAAACCTGTCACATACATTGATAAATCAAATGTTCGCTCCAATGCCGCTCTAATTCCTCCAAAAACTGTATCTAAAGCAGCCAAAAGTGCAACAGACATGTATTTGGCATATACGGCAGGAACGGTAAGGGGAAAAAATAGCCCTATCATAATACCTGCTATCAATCCGGCTATTGCATATATCATTACTTTTGCACCTCCTCGGATACTCCAAACTCGCTACGGAATACCCCCGTGTAAGGAGGAATAATAATCTGCTGCATTTGCTCGATGCTAATTTGAATTCCCCAGTGCTTAAGCGTTTCCACAACGCCACCTCGCATATTAAGTGCTGCTGTCAGCATTTTCTTATCACCTACCGCCTTAATTACATAAGGGGGAGTAAAAATTTTACCGTTAACGGTAATCGTCGGCCCCGAACACCTGATCTCGGAAGTTCCGATTAATCGTTGTTCATTAATGGAGAGCGCTTCTGCACCTCCGGCTCTCAACTCATTAACCACACGTAATATGTCTTCATCATGAATCAAGTACAGATTGGCATTCTCCCCTTTTTGAATAGGCACATTGCTATCATCAATCGTAACGATAACCCCCGGTCCTTTAACCTGTGTAAGCCCTGCATTAAAGCGAAGCTTCAAATTTTCTTCTTTTACCGTATCAACCGTTCCCTGCTCTCGCATTTTCTTTAGCAGTTCTTCCAAATGACCTTTTTCTTTTTTTACCTCTTCCAATTGTATGGCCAAATCTCCCGCCCTTTGCAGGTTTATATTGTTTTCTTCTATGCCTAATGTGCTTCTGTACTGTACAGCAAGCATAACCCCCAACACAACACTTACGGCTGCGATGGCCCAACGTCCTTGCTTCACTTTAAACGCCTCGCTATCTAACTTTTATAAACGGAGATGTAATATTTACATCTATGTACAATGCATCCATCTTTCTTGCCTTCATATCCTTTAACATCTCTTCGGACAACTTGGCTTTTTCCGCTAAATTGCTACTATCTCCTATATGCAGAGGAATTCCATCCAATGTATAGGCAATCATAAATTTCGGATCTCCCACATTAAGCTCCGAAAGATTAATCAGTCCTTCCGGGGTAAGATGCTTTAAGAATTCAACTCCATTAATAATTGAGGAATTTGTTATTTTATCCCCCAGCAAAATATTTCCCAATCGTACCCCTGATAGTATGGGAACATTAGTATCCTCGATGGCAGGCCCCAGTTTAATTACTTTACCGTTCTTATCCAAGGATATATACCCAAATTGTGTCATAACCACTGCTACAGCGCGCCTATCCTCAATATGTACGGCAATAGTCAAGGGAAGTTCATAGGTTACAACAGCCTTTTCTATTCGCAAATCTTGTTGCAATCTTTTTTCAAGTTGCTTGGTGTTCACCTGCAATATATTAACCGGTTCAGAAAGACCGCCCACTGCTACTATATCTTTTACTGTCAACACTTTACTTCCCTGAATCCGAATATTCCCCAAAGGAATGGGAAGAAAAAAGAGAGCTCCCAAAATTAGCGACACGATAAGAAAAGCTACGATAATATTCTGTCTCCAGTGTCGCCTCGCTTCATGCCCTCTTATATCGTCAGATATAACGGAAGTGTATCCGGTTTCGTCAAGCTCTTCCGATTGGCAAGAAATCGCATCTCGGTCTTTTTTTTCTTTACTCTCTCTTTCCTTTTCTCTTGGTTCCATAATGTCCTCTAAAACTTATTCACTCCTGCCGACGCAAGAATTTGTTCGCATAATTCTACAAAACTGATGCCTACCGCATTAGCTGCCTTCGGGGCCAAAGATGTTACTGTCATACCGGGAATGGTATTAACCTCCAGCACATATATCTCACCTTTTTTGTCGCTCATAAAATCCACTCGTGCCAGTCCTTGACAGCCAAGCAAAGAATATGTTTTTTTCGCGATCTCCTGCATCTTTAATGTCAGGTCTTCACTAATAGGAGCAGGAACTAAATACTCAGTAAGTCCTTTTGTATATTTAGAAGTGTAATCATATATGCCGGAACGAGGTTCTATTTTAATCACAGGCAAGGCTTCACCATTAAGTACGCTTACCGTAAACTCGCTGCCGTCCAAGTAATCCTCCGCGATAATCACATTGCCGTAAGACAGCACATCATCCAATGCTTGATATATATTCTCTTCCTCCATGACGATAGCCACACCCAGGCTGGAGCCTTGAGAAGCAGCTTTTACTACTACGGGAAATGTAAAATTTTCCACGATAGATGCAGCAATGCTCTCCTTGCTCTCTCTCGCCGCATTAAAAGCAATAGAACGTGCCGTAGGAATCCCTGCACCTACAAAAATATCTTTACTCAGTTTTTTGTTCATTGCCAAGGCACTTGCAGTTATGCCGGATCCGGTATAGGGAATATTGGCCATTTCAAGCATGCCCTGCACGGCGCCATCTTCTCCATATAGTCCATGAATAGCGTTAAACACAACTTCACCTTTTAACTTTTCAACATCCCCTATCAAAGTTTTAGGGTTAAGTTCCAATGACGCTACATCATATCCTTTTTCCTTTAATGCGATAGCGATCGCTTTTCCTGTGTTTCTTGATATGTCCGCCTCTTTGGATGGTCCACCCATTAAGACAATAATCTTCCTATTCTGCATGTGTGTAACTCCTATCTTCCAATATGGCAATCAGCTGTGCACCGTACTGTGTAACGCTACCTGCTCCCATGGTAATAACTAAATCGTTAGGCTTCACATAATCGCCGAGAAACGAAGGCACTTCATCTATATCCTCAATATAAATTGCTTCTTTCCCTGTTTTTTCCTTCATTCGTCTTGGAATGGACATGCCGGTTATACCGTTTATCGGAGATTCTCCGGCACTATATATATCCGTCATAATTACTACATCTGCTGCCTCAAAAGCAGTAGCGAAATCCTCTAACAGAGACTCTGTCCTCGTATAACGATGAGGTTGAAATATACAGATAACTCTATATTTTCCCATATCCCTGGCTGCTTCCAATGTTGCCTTTATCTCTGTGGGATGATGTGCATAATCATCTACCACCCAAACTCCTTCAACCAACCCTTTCGTTTCAAATCGGCGCTTCGCTCCGATAAACTGTTTTAGTGCACGCTGTATAGTTGAAATATCGATATCTGCCTGTCTAGCCATAATATAGGTAGCCAGGGAATTTAGTACATTATGAATTCCCGGTACCTGTAATTCAATGCGAGCTTCAAAGAAATTATCCTTATAAACATCATACACTAGATAAGGTCCCTCGTAGTGAACCTCTCTTGCTTCATAATCATTTCCCGGTTCACATCCATAGGTAAGAAAAGTTCTGTCTGTATGTTTCTTTATATATTGAATATTATTATTATCTCCGCATGCGATCGCCAATCCATCCTCTTTGGGGATTTTTTCTACAAATTGGCAAAAAGATGTTATCAAGTTATCCAGTGTTTTATAGTGATCCATGTGGTCGCTTTCTACATTCGTCAACACCACATATTTAGGAGCCAGCTTTAAAAAAGATCCATCGCTTTCATCTGCCTCCACGATACTATAAATGCCCTTTCCAAATTTGCCGTTTCCGTGTAAATAGTTAACTTCACCGCCAATAATAAT
>JBHAEC010000049.1:0-3584 GCA_041855385.1 Veillonellaceae bacterium | reverse complement strand
TTTGTTACGATGACGATGGCTTCATCACTGTATTCTGCAGCGGGTAAGCCTTCCGTCATATGAAGATCTACCGTTGCGCCCACCGTTGCCACGCCCGCTAAAATCGCCCTCTCTACCTGCGCTTTAAGCTCAGTCATGGTCTCATTTTGCTGCGTTCTCAAATCCCACACCACTTCCGCCTCGGAAGGAATGGCATTCACCACTCCCGCATCACAAAGGAACCTTGTGGCCTTCACGCTATACACATCTGTAGGGCGAAGATGAATGGCATTCACCGCCGTTACTGCCGCTACCCCCGCATTGATGGCGTTGATACCCAGGTGAGGTCTTGCTCCATGAGCCGGTTTCCCCTGAATCTTTGCCGTCGCATGAGAGCTGGATGAATAGTAAATAGCAGGGGATGCCTGCCCATCCGCAGCTTCTTCTATGGGGCGAAGGTGACTTCCGAATATATAGTCCACATCATCAATAGCACCCCCTGCAATAATACTCTTTGCACCTAAAGCGATCTCTTCTGCCGGTTGAAAGATAATTTTGACCTTTCCCTTTTTTACCAACTGTTGTTCTTTTAGTATTTCCGCCACAGCCAATACCACCGAGCTGTGGGCATCATGACCGCAAGTATGAAGTGCACAAGGTACGCCATCAATGATATGCCCCAGTGCATCCATATCCGCACGAAGAGCCACTACCGGCCCCGGTTCACCACTATCATAGACACCGATAACTCCGGTTTTTCCGCCTACTTGTCTCGTCACCTCATAGCCGAAGGATTCCAATTTATCTGCTAAAAACGCAGATGTTTTTACCTCTTCAAATCCTCTTTCGGGAATGGTATGCAAGTACTCATAATATGCCAAAACATTACTCATAGCTCTTCCTCCTATCTTTATGTAGTAACTATTGCTACAATCTCATTAACATATACAGTCATTAACAAACTTTAGAATAAATATACAAAATTGCGATTTTTATCAAGTCTATTCTATAGTTTTAAAAGTTTTTCCCATTATACCGAAGAAAGAAGATTTTTTCAATCTTTTATCTTTTCTATACCCATTGCACCTCTCTTTATGAAGAACAATTATCTTTTCATAAAAGATATTTAATTTTATATATCATTTAAGTTATGTTTTTTTATTCTTGAAAAAGCTGTTATTTACTCATACTATGCTTGACATACCGTTTCGTGTGAAGTATTCTATAGGATATACTATTGTACTTTGGTATTATACATTTTTAAAAGGAGGTTTATGATGAGTACGGAAAACCAAAATAGTACGGAAAACCAAGTAAGCGAGAATACCTCAGGCTTTAACGTAGGTCTTGGTGCTTATATTGCATTCGCTGTAGCGCTCTTATTCTTCTCCGGTGTCTTAATGAATGTGGGTGGTCACAAGTGGCTAAGTGCCTTTGATTACACCACACTCATGGGAAAATTCGGCACCATGACAAATCCGGCAAAAAATACCTTTGTAGGTGCCGGCGGAGCAAGTGCTCGCGCAGGATTTTTGCTGGCTTTATCTCTTACGCCATCTGTTATGCTCGCTATCGGCGTTCTGGAGATCTTGACCCAATACGGCGCTATTCGTGCAGCCCATCGACTGCTGACGCCGCTCCTTCGTCCGCTTCTTGATATTCCGGGGCGTACCGGTCTTGCACTGATTACGGATTTACAGAGCACGGATGCCGGAGCAGCCTTAACCAAGGAATTGTATGACAAGAAAGAAGTAACAAAAAAAGAGCTGATTATTATGACCGCTTGGCAATATAGCGGCGCAGGTCTTATCAGCAACTATTTCGCTACGGGAGCTCTGTTGTTTAGCGCTCTTACCGTACCGATTATCATCCCCTTCATTCTCATGTTTGTCATGAAGTTTGTAGGAGCTATTATTACACGTATCGCATTAGAAACTGTTTATAAGGGGGATTTCGTCGATGAGCAATAATCAAACCACACCAACTGTATCAAAAAACCCATTCGATGTTTTTGTCATCGGCGCCCGCAAGGGATGGAATATTGCCATCACAAACATGCTTCCTAATGTATTGATGGCATTTACCATTGCAGAAGTACTCCGCATCATCGGAGCCATGGCTTTTATCGGAAAAGTATGTGGCCCTATCATGGCCCTCTTCGGCCTTCCCGGTGAAGCCATTACCGTGCTTCTGACCGCTTGGCTATCTGCCTCTGCCGGTATCGGTATTGCAGCGAGCCTGCTAAGCCAAGGCATTTTAAACAATGTACATGTTACCATTCTTATGCCGGCCTGCTTCCTAATGGCGTCTCAACTGCAATATATGGGCCGTCTTCTGGGCGTAGCAGATGTACCAAAGAAATATTGGCCTTTGCTCATGCTCTGTAGCGTTATTAATGCTTGCATCGCTATGGTTATCATGCGTTTTTCCATGCCTTTCTTCGGTTAAACATCAGGGCATCCTCTATGCCCAAAAGAAGGGGAATAAAAAGTATAAAAAAGACTATGACCCACTGGGTCATAGTCTTTTTCATTTGTAAAATCAGCCTTTGCAATACGAATAATTACATTAATGTAGCGGAATTTGTCGTTACCATGCGCGCTTCTTTAAAAGCCTGCAATCGACCCGCTTTGGTATAAAACACATCCTTAGAAGCTATAACCGCACCTGCTGCCTGCGCATCTGCAAGAGAAACGCCTTCTTTAGGACTCGTAATGCGAATAATAGATTCCTTACCGGCTACATCGGTAAATACCATTTGCAATACACGTTTTTCTGCCATGTTTTCTCCTTTCTGTCCCCTTTAACATTTTTCCCCTAGGTTCTAGGGCGAAAGTGATCGGAATAGGTCTCAGGGTTTATTACCTCCGCATCCACTTTCTTTTCTTCTTTACTTCTTGCTTTCGGCACTTTACTCTCCGACTGCAAGTGCTGCTTCATCAACGCGAAGCACATCCACAACAGGTCTGCTTTGTAAGTTTCCCAAAGCAGCCCCAACAGCTTGAACATCCTCATCCGTCGCTCCTTTATTTACCCTATTGTACGTAACAGTGCTGTACTTTGCACTTCCATCGGCATTTTTGCCTGCGTCAAGGCGAAGCTGAATTTTGGATGCCTTTATGCTCTTCTTAACGGCCATAGTCTCACCTCCTTTCACCCCTATACATTCAGGGAGAAAAGAAGGGTCAAAGAGAAATTTTTAAAATCCCTAACTACCACCGGAATAAAGGATTTCCGCCTCATTAAGTCGAATTAGTTCATGCTGAGCAAAAGAAATTATAGCTCTAGTTACGGCAGTACCTTTACCTATCCAATAGAGGAGGTCCTATGTTAAAAAGAATCAGTCTCATACAAATGGACATTGCCCTCGGCAAACCCGAGAAAAATTATAGTCATGCCTTGGATATGATGACCCGTGCTCTTGCGGATCAACCGGACATACTGGTTCTTCCCGAAACCTTAAACACCGGATTTTTTCCGAGGGAAGACCTTTCTTCCTTTGCCGATATTGACGGCGCTACGGGAAAATCCATATTTTCTTCCTTCGCCAAGGAATACGGAGTCAATATTGTAGCCGGTTCACTGACGACGCTAAAAGAGGGAAA
>JBHAEC010000048.1:0-7016 GCA_041855385.1 Veillonellaceae bacterium | reverse complement strand
TATTATTATAAATAACAATAAAGAAATTTAATATAATAAAATTTATGAATAAATATAAAATATAATGGGGGATTATAGTAATGGATTCATAAGTAAGAATGAGCTGCAAGAGAGAGTTCGGTTTGCTTTCTTGCAGCTCATTTCATATGTAAAGTGGAATGTTAGACAGTTTTATATTTCAAACATTGTGCTTGCATAATAAACTTCCTTATCTGCAAGGGGAGCAATTTTTTCCGTAGCTTTTCTTTCCGCTTTAACTTTAATAATCCAAGGGCCCCAATGGGTGACACGTATATGAGCGATTCCGTTTGCATCTGTTAATACACGTTGTGACATGGAGTCATCGGATGAAAAACCGGTATAAGCGGCAGCTACATGGGTATAGGCCAAGGGTTTTCCGTCAAATATAACTTTTACGGGAAAGAGGGTGCCTATGTAATTCGCGTCCTTATCATAGGGGTTCTTTATGGGGATGATTTCCAATATGTTTTCAGCCTGTAAAGGTGAAGTAAAAGACTCATTTCCGACGTGAAAGTGGGAGGTGGCCATTTGCTGTGAATAGATAGACTCTACTACATTTGTAAAATCCGTCTTTGGGCCTTTTCCTCTTTTTAATTTTCCGCTTTCCATGTAAGACGTATTAATAGACGGCTTTCGCAATATACTGAATACATAAAGGCCCGGACTGTGTGCCTTTTAGCTCTGATGTGCTGATTCCTTCGCTTTCAATATGTATGGCTGTTTTTACATGGGAGGGAGAGATTAGGGTTAATGATGCAAATTGATCTGTTTTTGTAAGGCTGTCAACGGGAAATTTGTGCCCCCAGCCAATGTACATGCGTGTAGAAGCTTCTTTTAAGCCTGTCTTTGGGTTTTCTTTTACTGCCGGATTCCAGTCTGTCATACTTACCCATAATGAATGTGCATCGGTAAGTGAAGTGGTGGTGAGGGACATAAAAAGAGCTGCTATTAATATTTTTTTCCTCATATAATCCTCCTTTATAGTTAAACAATAATATTATTAAATTAAATACATTATAGCATAAGGTATAATAGGAGGAAAATAAAGATGATAATAAGTACAAAAGAGGATGTGAAACAAGATATTGAAATATAGTAGATTAAAATAAAGGGATTAAAAATAAAAAAGCGACATACTTGTCGCTTTTTCGTTTTGGCAGGGGCAGTAGGACTTGAACCCACAACCAACGGTTTTGGAGACCGCTACTCTACCAATTGAGCTATACCCCTATGTTTACTGACTAAGTCAGTATAGCAAAGCAGAGAATAGAATGTCAATAGCCGGAGGATAAAAAGCCTTCGCTGTGGGCGAGTGGCCTTGATTTTTCTTGACTTTCTTTATAGGAGAGCATAAAATTAGAATAGCCCATTTTGTGGCTATGAACATGAATATGAAAAGAGACGGCAAACCGGAAGAGGCCTTGTGCTTCTTACTACTTGAGTAAGGGAGGTGAAGAAGATTTTAGAGTATAGTATTCTTGCGGTTTTAATGGTATTAGTAGGACTTGGTATCGGATACTTCTTAAGCAAAAATATGGCAGAAGGTAAGCTTCGCCAGGCAGAAGAAGAATCAAAGCGCATTATTGCCGAAGGCGAGCGCAATGTGGAGTCCAAAAAGAAAGAAGCCTTGTTAGAGGCTAAAGAAGAAATTCATAAATTGCGTGCCGATGTAGAAAAAGAAAGCAAAGACAGACGCAATGAGCTGCAGCGCATGGAACGTCGCATTCTCCAAAAGGAAGAACATTTGGACAAGAAGATGGACGGTTTGGAGAAGAAAGAGGAATCCCTACAACGCAGAGAAGGGGAGATTACTCTTATGCGTGAGCGGGTAGAAGTTTTATACGAAAAGCAAATGGCGGAGCTGGAGCGCATTTCAGGGATGACCTTTGATGAAGCAAAAGCTATTTTGCTGGCTAATGTAGAGCAGGAAATTCGCCATGAAACAGCTATGATGGTAAAGGAGCTGGAACAACAAGCCAAAGAGGAAGCTGAAAAGAATGCTCGTGAAATTATATCGGGAGCCATTCAGCGTTGCGCCGCTGATCATGTGGCGGAAACCACAGTATCGGTTGTAGCTTTGCCCAATGATGAAATGAAAGGTCGTATCATCGGTCGAGAAGGCCGGAATATAAGGGCTTTGGAAACATTAACGGGCATTGACTTAATTATTGATGATACTCCGGAAGCGGTAATCCTTTCCGGTTTTGATCCGATACGTCGCGAAGTCGCACGTATTGCTTTAGAAAAGCTGATTGTTGATGGGCGTATTCATCCTGCGCGCATTGAGGAAATGGTGGAAAAGTCTCGAAAAGAGGTGGACCACATTATTAAAGAGGCCGGAGAGCAGGCTACATTTGACGCAGGCGTTCACGGCATCCACCCTGAACTTATAAAAGTACTGGGGCGTTTACGATACAGAACAAGCTATGGTCAAAATGTGTTAAAGCACTCTGTAGAGGTGTCACATTTGGCAGGTATTATGGCTGCCGAACTAGGATGTGATGTGGCTTTAGCAAAACGAGGAGGCTTATTACATGATATTGGTAAGGCTCTTGACCATGAATTGGAAGGTTCGCATGTGACGCTCGGTGTTGAAGTGGCAAAGAAGTATCATGAAAGTCTTGCGGTACAAAATTGTATTGCTGCTCATCATGGCGATGTTGAAGCTGCTTCCGTGGAAGCTGTTATTGTAGCAGCCTCTGATGCTATTTCCGCTGCCAGACCTGGCGCTCGTCGCGAAACATTGGAAAACTACTTGAAACGATTAACCAAATTAGAGGAAATTGCCGAGTCCTTTGATGGGGTTGAAAAATGTTTTGCTATTCAGGCAGGTAGAGAGATTCGCGTTATGGTTAAACCTGATAAAGTGGGTGAAGCCGAATCCAGTCTACTGGTGAGAGAAATAATAAAACGTATTGAATCCGAACTTGAATATCCCGGACAAATTAAAGTTGTTATTATCCGCGAAACGAGAGTTGTGGATTATGCAAAATAATCGTCCTTATAATTAAGATGATATGGAGCTGCTGTGGTAGATCACGGCAGCTCTTTTTGTATAAATTGATAAAGTTTTCGGAGCATGAAAGAGGTAAAAGGAGAAGTGAAGAGTATGCATAATTCAAGCATAGTAAAAGAAAGACAGACAGAAATTATCATGGTAAAATATGTGTAAATGTGTTACTTAGTTGTCACTAAAAATTTGAGGGACCAGAGGATAGAGATGAAACTAACAAAGCGTTTACAAGCCGTTTTGGATATAATTCCAAAGGAGAATCATATAATAGATGTGGGAACAGACCATGGTTATCTTGCGGCGGCATTATTGGCTTCGGGAAGAGCACAATATGTTGTTGCCTCGGATATTCATAAAGAACCCTTGGAATCCGCCGAACGATTTATAAGAAAACAAGGCTTGGAAGAGTCGAGTTCTTGTAGATTAGGGGATGGGCTTACGGTTTTGGAGAAAGATGAACAAATGGATGTGGCCATTATATGTGGCATGGGGGGATTGGAAATGATTAAAATCATTTCTGAAGCGCCCGGTTTTACTCCTCTTTATGTGTTGTCCCCACAGCGAAATCAGAGAGAACTGAGAAAATATTTAGTTAAAAACGGATATGTAATTGTCTATGAAAACTTGATTGAGGACATGAACAAGATTTACGAGATACTTGTAGCGGTACATGAGGAAGGATGGGACTTTTCAAAAGCGGTGAAGAAAAAAGAGCAGTATGATGAGGTTCCTTACGGAGAAATACTGTTAAATACTTCTTTGTTTAATGAGTGTCTGCTCAAGCTTTCTTTTTTGGCGGAAGATGATGTATGGTGGGATGTTGGTCCCATGCTGGTAAATGCGTGTAAAATACATAAAACACATGAAGAATGTGAGAATAAGGAACAAGCATATCCTTCGGTGCAAAAAAAACTTTTCGAAAAACATGTGAATCGCTTAAAAAAGAAGCGAAGGAAAGAGTGGGAAGGGCAGGAAAAGCGAGAAAGTCCTGATCAAGGGCGAATAAGCGTATTAAAAGGTGAGTACAAAAAATTGGAAGAAATAATAGTTTTGTGCAAGGAGACGGGATATGACAATAACAGGTAAAGATATTGCGGATATTCTTGAAATTTGGGCACCTAGGATCTTGGCGGAAAGCTGGGATAATCCAGGACTTTCCGTAGGGGATTTGGATAGAAAGGTGACAGGAATTATTACCACCTTGGACGTGACCGAAGGATGCATTGAAAGAGCGATAGAAATGGGATCCAACTTTATTATCAGTCATCATCCTTTGATTTTTAAGGGGCTTAAAAGCATTGATGAAAGAACTTCTTTAGGAAGGTGTATGAGCAAACTGATCCGAAACCATATTTCCGTATATAGTGTGCACACAAACCTCGACATTGCAGAAGGTGGCCTAAACGATATGGTAGCTCAAAATATAGGCCTTACAGACATAAAAGGACTGGTACTAACGGGAAAGCAGAATTTCTTTAAAGTGGTTTGCTACGTACCTGTAGAATATGCCGACTCGGTGAGAAAAGCATTGGGCATAAAAGGTGCCGGCCAAATAGGTGATTATAGTTCCTGTAGCTTTTCCGTGGAAGGAACGGGGCGATTTATGCCTTTAGAGGGATCTAATCCCTTTATCGGAGAGACAAATAAGCTTGAAGAGGTGGCGGAAGAGCGAATTGAAGTACTGGTAGAGCGGGAGAAACTAGGGGCTGTACTCAAGGAAATGCTTCGGGTTCATCCTTACGAAGAACCGGCTTATGAAGTATATCCTCTTGAAGCTCCCTCCCGAAAAAATTATTTGGGACGATGGGGAAAGCTGTCAAAAGCACTGGATGCAGAGGAGTTTATTAAGTCTTTACAACAACAATTCCCTCAAAGCCGTCTTCGTTTTGCCGGAAAAACAGATAAAAAAGTGGAAGTTGTGGCTCTATGTACGGGGGCGGGAGCGTCTTTTGCCAAAGAGGCACTTGCCGTGAGCGCTGATGTGTACATCACGGGAGATGTAAAATATCACGAAGCACAATTTGCTGTAGAACAGGGGTTACTGCTAGTGGATGCGGGGCATTTTGGAACCGAAGCGATTGTGGCAGAAGGAATAAAGTCCTATTTAGAATTTTATGGAAAGAAAAACGGAGTATTATTACCTCCTGTTTTGGCCTTTATTGAGCAAGAGGATTTTTTTACTTATTTATAAGATTAGGAGAAAATAATGACG
This sequence comes from Veillonellaceae bacterium, assembly GCA_041855385.1. GTDB lineage: Bacteria > Bacillota > Negativicutes > Veillonellales > Veillonellaceae > JBHAEC01. The sequence goes on along the minus strand of JBHAEC010000048.1, from coordinate 1,770 downwards.
GATACGGTTATTTTTCATCAAAAACAAGTAATAAATTCGCCAATTTACGCTGTATTGGGAGAAGAACAGGGAAAAGGACGAAGCAATATTGATGTTGTAAAGGCGCTTTTAGAGGGCGGGGTACGGGTTATACAATACCGAGAAAAAATTAAAGTCATGAGAGAAAAATACGAAGAATGCTTGGCAATTAGAAAGCTTACAAAGGAAGCAAAGGCGACATTCATCATAAATGACTCCCTTGATTTGGCATTAGCCGTAAAGGCAGACGGTATCCATGTGGGACAAAAGGATTTGCCTTTACCCGTTGTAGCTAAACTATCGCAGGAAAAACTGATCTTCGGCGTGACCGTGAACACACAGGAAGAATTAGCTGAGGCTCTTGCGGATGGCATCGCACACTATATTGGAATTGGACCGTTTTATGAAACGGCAACCAAAAAAGATACATCTCCCCTTTTAAAGGAAGAGGTAAAGCAAATGGCCTTGCGCTATGAATCAATTCTTCCCTGTGTGCCTATAGGAGGCATTACGGAAACGCGTATAAAGGAAATTAAATCGTGCGGATTTAAGCGTGCTGCCATGATCAGTGATTTAGTCGGTGCGGATGACATCGTTGCAAAAGTACGTGCCATCGAGATGCGGTGGTTGACCGAAGAGAATGACGCATGCTAAACTAAACAAGACAAGTATGAAAGGCGATTGCGGGTACTTTGTACCCGAGGAAAGTCCGAGCTCCGAAGGGCAGGATGCCGGATAACGTCCGGCGAGAGTGATCTTAGGGAATAGTGCCATAGAAAAGTAAACCGCCGCAATAATGCGGTAAGGGTGGAACGGTGCGGTAAGAGCGCACCAGCAGTCTGGTAACAGGCTGGCTCGGTAAACCCCATCCGGAGCAAGACCGAATAGGGAAGGGTTGAGGCGGCCCGCTGACCTTCCGGGTTGTGTCGCTTGAGCATGCAGGTGACTGTATGCCTAGAAAGATAATCGCCACTGCATAGCAGAACAGAACTCGGCTTATTGATTACTTGTCATTTTTATGCCAATAACATGTCTATCTATATAGTAAGGGAGATTGCGATGGGGATTAAACATATTGTAAATGTGGAGGAGTTTAATTCGGAAGTAAAAGATTATGCAGGAGTCGTACTGGTAGACTTTTGGGCTCCTTGGTGCGGACCGTGCAAACTAGTGGCACCGGAGTTGGAAAAAGTAGCCACAGAGCGACAAGAAGTGAAAGTAGTAAAAGTGAATGTAGATGAGTTGCCGACTTTGAAAGAAACATACGGAGTACAGGGAATTCCATCTCTTGTTTTGTTCAACGCAGGAGAAGAGGTTGATCGCCTTGTGGGATTCAGACCGGCAGAAGATATCGTGGCTTTATTGCTGAAATAAAGTTCCTTTAAAGTAGTCTCTGTTATAAGAAGGTTTATTTATGGTTCATTCTTATTTGCAGAAGGCTTAGTATATCCAAACTTTGCTAAGTGTATTAAGCCAACGCCAACTAAGATTATCATTCCACCAAAATACAAAATAATAGCTGCACACGATTACGGATTACAAGACCCGTCCACTTTCGTGTTTGGTTATATAGATACTGACAGAGGTAAATTAGTCATTTATAAAGACATCAGAACGAACAACACGTCTGTTAAGGAATTAGCTGACCTATTTAAAGAAGCCTCTAAAGATGTAGGTATTGGACAGTGGTATACTACACCTATTATTGACCCAAAGAATAATAAAAGAGACTACGATAAAAAGGACTTAATT
>JBHAEC010000047.1:0-5838 GCA_041855385.1 Veillonellaceae bacterium | reverse complement strand
ATTTTTCCAAGACCTAGAACGATGGTGGAGTCTTTACAATGGCCTTTCCGTAGCCAAACGTATTCAGAGCCCTCCGCTTATTGTTATCAGTTCTCGTCCTTTCGGAAGTTTTGAGGAAACCCAAAAACGACCTTATTACACAACAAGGTATGAAGAAATTAAGAACCGTGTGTTATCAGAGTTTAACTGACTTCTTTATGTATTTATCCCATGGCTTATGCCATGGGATTTTTCTTTATATACCGAGGGGCTGTACAAAATAATTATTTTGTACAGCCCCTTATTGCTTATTTTATTTAAATAAGTTTTTAAACACAGCCCATAGGGCCCCTATGAATGCCAACACGGCAAAACCGATTAAATAAATACTGCTGAAGAAAAAGATAACAAACAAAATCAGCAGTAAAGCTCCTCCTAAAAACAGCTTTTGCAAAAAGGACATGGAGGATAATGTGTATACCCTGAACCCATCTTGTCCGCTATGGGATTGTCCGAATTGCTCCTCATAGGACATATCGCCGAAGTAAGAATCTTCTCCTCCGGTCTTTCCTCCCCCCTCATCAATAGTAACGCCTTGAAAGCTTCGTCTTTCACTGTCAGAGAGAACTCTGGTTTCCCCGTCAGCAGACTTTTTTTCCGTTTCGTTCATGGCGCACCTCCTTTTCGGGTACGATTATTGATTTAAATACTTCAGCAATAGTTCATTAACGAGACCGGGATTTGCACGGCCTTTCGTTTCCTTCATCACCTGCCCAACAAGGAAACCGATGGCCTTTCCCTTCCCGCTCTTAAAGTCTTCCACGGACTTTGGATTATTAGCAACAATAGTCTTAACGATTTCTTCTACTTCTCCTGTATCGGTAATTTGCACAAGTCCCTCTTCCTCAACGATGACACTCGCATCTTTTCCCGTATTCCACATTGAGGTAATGACGGTTTTAGCAATTTTGCCGGATATGGTTCCCTTTTCTATAAGCGATAACATGCCCGCTAAATGAGAAGGAGTAACCGGGGCCTCTTTAAAGGTTAGATTGTTTTCATTGACCAACTTTGCCAAATCTCCCAACATCCAGTTTGCCGCCTGCTTGGCATCACAACCTTCTGCAACCGCTTCATCCAAGTAATCGGCCGTTTCTTTTTGCCCTGTCAGGATCTCCGCATCTCCCGCGGAAATTCCGTAGGACTCTACAAAACGGCGTTTCTTTTGATCCGGCAATTCCGGTAAGTCCAATCGTATTTCCGCAATCTTGTCTTTGGAAATCTCAATAGGCATCAAATCAGGTTCGGGGAAATATCGGTAATCGTTTTCTTTTTCCTTCTTGCGCATAGATAAAGTAATGCCTTTTCCTTCATCCCATGTGCGCGTTTCCTGCACCACTTTTTCTCCCTCTTCCAAGAGCTCCGCTTGGCGAAGTGCCTCGTATTCAATGCCCTTTTGAACACCGCTAAAACTGTTCATATTTTTTATTTCTGTCTTTGTTCCTAAGGCACTTTCTCCCATAAGTCTAACGGAAATATTAGCATCACAGCGAAGGCTTCCTTCTTCCATACGACAATCCGATACATCAAGGTATTTAAGGATTGCTCTTAGCTTTTCCAAATAAGCTTTTGCCTCTTCTCCGCTTCGAATATCCGGCTCAGAAACAATTTCCAGTAATGGCACGCCTGTACGATTATAGTCCACATTGGAAGAGTCGGATGTACTGATGGTAGCTCCGCTGTGAACCAATTTTCCTGCATCTTCTTCCATATGAATACGGGTAATACGGATTCTCTTTGTTTCTCCATTAACCTCTATATCAAGATAGCCGTTTAGGCAAATGGGAAGATCATATTGAGATGTTTGCCAATTCTTTGGCAAATCCGGATAATAATAGTTTTTACGGTCAAACTTGTTGAAGGGAAGAATCTCACAGTTCAGTGCCAATCCGACGCGAATCGCATAATTTACCACTTCTTCATTAAGCACAGGCAATACCCCGGGCAGCCCTAAGCACACCGGGCAAACATGTGTATTCTGCTCTCCTCCAAATTCTGTGGTACAACCGCAGAAAATTTTGGATTTTGTCTTTAGTTCCGTGTGAACTTCAAGCCCCACGACTGTTTCATATTTCATATGCTAACCTCCCCTATGGGTGCCACTTTTGTGCATTCCGGGTGTGCCTGTTCGAAGGCATATGCTGTACGCAATATTTTTTCTTCTCCAAGTACGGGCCCGATAATCTGCATGCCTATAGGCATCCCCTGAGATGAGAATCCGGCGGGAACACTGATGCCCGGCAAACCTGCAAGATTAACAGGGATAGTACAAATATCTTCTAAATACATGGATAAAGGATCCTCTGTTTTTTCGCAGAAACGGAAAGCTGTATTAGGCGCTGTGGGCGTAAGAAGTACATCCACTTCTTTAAACACCTCATCAAACTCCTGTTTAATCAGTCCTCGTACCTTCATCGCTTTTAAGTAATATGCATCATAGTAACCGGAGCTTAGTACATACGTCCCCAGTAAAATACGTCGCTGTACTTCTGTACCAAAGCCTTTAGTTCTTGATTTTGTAGACATTTCTACCAAATTATCCGCTTCCACACGCAATCCAAAACTTACCCCATCATAACGAGCCAAATTCGTACTCGCCTCAGCGGTAGCTAAAATATAATAGGCAGATAGGGTATATTTTGTAGTAGGAAGACTTACTTCTTTAATCTCAGCGCCCAGTGCTTTATAGGTTTCGATGGCCATTTCCATGGCTTTTCTTACTTCCCCATTTAAGCCTTCTCCAAAGAATTCCTTAGGAATACCGATGGTTAATCCCTTTACATCCGGCATCAATGCCTTCGTATAATCGACAGTCACGCCCGGAATGGATGTGGAGTCTTTCTTGTCATGTCCCGCAATAGCATTTAGTACAATAGCAGCATCTCTCACATCTCTTGTAAACGGTCCGATTTGATCTAAAGATGATGCAAAGGCCACAAGACCATAGCGGGATACCAGTCCATAGGTCGGTTTTAGCCCTACAATGCCACAATATGATGCGGGCTGCCGAATTGATCCTCCCGTATCCGAGCCCAAAGCCCAAATGGCTTCACCGGCAGAAACCGCCGCTGCTGATCCTCCCGAAGAGCCACCCGGTACATAATCTGCATTCCATGGATTCGTTGTCTTTTGATACGCCGAATTTTCTGTAGAGCTTCCCATAGCAAACTCATCCAAATTCGTTTTTCCCAAGCTCACATAGTCCTGTGCCTCCAGGCGTTCGATAACACCTGCGCTATATGGGGAAATATAGTTTTCCAAAATCTTTGAGGCGCAAGTGACATGTTCCTTAGCAATACAGATATTGTCCTTTATCGCCCCCGGAATGCCTGCCAATGGTGAGATTTCCTCACCTCTCGCAAGTTTTTCATCTACCTTTTCAGCCCGTTCTAATGCCGTCTCGTGGGAAGACGAGAGAAACGCCTTTACGGCGGGCTCAACTTTTTCCTTATGGGCAATAAATGCCTTAGTAAGCTCTACTGCGGATATTTCTTTCTTTATTAGTCGATTATGTAATTCATGAATGGTCAGCGCCACAATTGTCCCTCCTATTCCTGAACCACGCGAGGTACTTTAAAATACCCATCGCATTCTTCCGGTGCATTTTGTAATGCTAATGTTCTATCAAGTGAAGGTTTCACCTCATCTTTTCTAAATACATTACTTATCGGCACAGCATGCACCATGGGCTCCACTTCGTCAAGCTTAAGTTCGTTAAGTTCCGCCACATAATCCAAAATATTGTTCAGCGCTTTTTCCGTGTTAACGAGAACCTCGTCCTTTACTTCTAATCGCGAAAGAATAGCTATATTTTGTATTTCCTCTTTCGTAATTTTCATACCTTCACGTCCTTTCAAAGGATTATCCACGGTTTATTATAGCAAACCGTTTGCTAAGAAAACAAACATTACGAGAGATTATGTCCCCAATCTCTCACCATTTCCATAAATTCATCTTCGCTCATAATACGGACACCCAGCTCTCTTGCTTTTACGAGTTTACTCCCGCTATCTTCGCCGGCAATGACAATCGTCGTCTTCTTGCTCACCGATCCTGTGACCTTCGCTCCATGAGCTTCCAGTATATTTCCCGCTTCCGTCCTGGAGATACCGGAAAGTTTTCCCGTTAATACGATAACTTCGCCTGCTAATTCCGTACCGGCCCTTTCCTTCTTTTCCTCCGTCATGATTACACCGGCAGCTCCTAAACGATGAACTAATGCAAGATGTCTCTCATTAGAGAAATATTCCACCAAACTTTCGGCCATCGTAGGCCCTACTTCGTCTATTTCAAGCAATTCATTTATACCGGCATTTATTATCTCCGTCATGGAGCCAAAATGGGTAGATATCGTCTCTCCCGCCTTAGAGCCGATAAGTCTTATTCCCAAGGCAAAAAGCAGTTTTCCCAATCCCCGAGATTTACTTTCCTCTATGGCATCCAATAGATTTGTAGCCGATTTCTCGCCAAACCGCTCCAAATTAATTAGGTCTTCTTTTTTTAAAGTATATAAATCGGCCACATCGCGGATTAAACCCTGTTGCAATAATAAGGAAACAATACTCGGCCCCAAACCGTCAATATTCATTGCATTGCGTGAAGCAAAATGTATAATTCCTTCCTCCGCTACAGCCGGACAATACGGATTAACACAGCGGACAGCTACTTCTCCGTTAACATGTACTACTTCTTCTTTACAAGAAGGGCAATGCGTAGGCATAACAAAAGGAGTTTCACTTCCTCTACGCTTTTCTTTCAAAACTCTGATAATCTCCGGAATTATTTCCGCCGCCTTGTGCACAAGTACATGATCGCCGATACGAATATCTTTTTCTTCGATAAAATCCTTATTATGCAAAGTAGCCCTTGATACGCTGGTTCCTGAAACAAATACCGTTTCCAGCTCTGCCGTCGGGGTGAGAACCCCTGTCCTTCCCACATTTATGGTAATATCTTTAACTACCGTCTCTTTGGCTTCGGGAGGATATTTAAAAGCAGTGGCCCACTTAGGCTCCTTAACGGTGGAGCCCAACAATTCCTGGTCGGAAAAAGAATCTACTTTTATTACCATGCCGTCCGTATCATAAGAAAGAGTATGTCGCTTTTCCTGCCACTCCACAACATACGCCCAGACTTCTTCCATAGAGTTACAATAGCGGTAATGAGGATTCACATGAAAACGCAAACTATCCAGCCATGATAATAGTTCGCTTTGCCTCTCTATTTTAAGTCCCTCCGAAGATCCGACAGCATACGCAAAGAAATCAAGTCTCCTTGATGCGGTTACCGCCGGATCCTGCTGACGCAAAGAACCTGCCGCCGCATTTCTGGGATTGGCAAAAACGGCAAGTCCATCCAAATCCCGTTCGTCATTAATGCGTTGAAACTCTTTATGCGGCATATAAGCCTCTCCTCGTATCTCCATAAAAGCAGGTGCATTTTCAATATACAAAGGAATGGACTTAATGGTTTTTACATTAGCCGTAATATCCTCTCCGACTTTTCCGTCTCCTCTTGTAACAGCCCTTGTAAAATATCCGTTTTCATAGTGGAGATTAACAGCTAAACCGTCGATCTTAAGCTCCGCCACATATTGCGGGGTATAGCCCAACTCTTTTTTGACCCTCTGATCAAACTGGAACAGTTCACCTTCGCTGAATACATTACCAAGACTCAGCATGGGTATTCCATGGGCTACCTTTAAAAATGAGCCTTCCGTTTTGCCTCCCACCCGTTGTGTTGGTGATGTGTGGGTAATAAACTGTGGATACTGTGTTTCAAGTTCCACAAGTCTTCTAT